>DASSBQ010000273.1:0-19061 GCA_035698625.1 Nitrospiraceae bacterium | reverse complement strand
TGGACGTGCGGTCTATCCGACTCGTGGACGGCACATTTTCCATCCGAGACTCCGAAGTCCGTGGCCGGATTATTAATCGGACGAAAGACGACATGCTTGTCATGTCCGGTCCGGTGATCTTTTCGGGAACCAGCTTTCAGGACATCGTTGATCTTTCGAAGACCGTCTTCCTCGGCATCGTCGATTGTTCGACGGCATCCTTCTCGAAAGAAAGTTATTTTGTTCAAGGCCGGTTTCAGCAGCCGGTCCTCTTCACACAAACGTCGTTTGGGCCGCATACGAGATTTCACCGTTCCGTGTTTGCCAGCTCGGCCAATTTTTATCATGCACGTTTTGGCGGCTTGGCGGAATTTCTGGAAGTGTCCTTTCACGGAGCCGCGAGCTTTTCCGGAGCGCAATTCCTCTCGGGCACCGGCTTTTCGGGGAGTCGATTCAACGATATCGGCGATTTTCTTGACGCGCGGTTCGAGGGGGATACGTACTTTCTATTTGCCCGCTTCGAGAAGGAAGGAAGGTTTCGCGGGACGACCTTTCAATCGGCAGCCGATTTCTCGGATGCGGTGTTTGCCAATGGTCAGGATCTTGGGCAGGCCGGTTTCTCCAAACCGCCTCAATTGCCTTCCTCAATGAGGACCGAAACGGCGATGCCACGGACTTGGATGGATCAGTATGGGGTCACCGGCGCTCTGCTGCTGGGGGCTCTTCTGCTGCTGGGATGGCTCCTCAAGATCAAATAATCGTCAGCATAAGGAATGCGCTAAGGGAAACCACCATATATAGTTTTGGGGCTTGCGGGGACCCCTATAAGCTGGTATAAGGTGATGCATTTCACGGCGCCCAGGTCTAGCGGACGGGATGGACCAAACCGAACTTCCTTATCACGTCAGGATTGAGAATTTTGAAGGACCGCTGGATCTTCTTCTCCATCTCATCAAGAAAAATGAAATCAATATCTACGACATCCCCATCGCCCTGATCGCTCGGCAATATCTCGATTATCTCTCGGTCATGAAAGAGTTGAACCTCGCAGTTGCAGGCGAGTTTCTCGTCATGGCCGCGACGCTGCTTCATATTAAATCCCGCATGCTGTTGCCGGCGGACGAAGCACCGTTTGAGGAAGAGGATGGGCCTGATCCACGGGAAGAATTGGTCCGCCGTCTGTTGGAGTATAAGCAGTTCAAGGAAGCCGCTTCTCAATTGGATGGCCGGGAGCGGCTATGGCGGGACATGTTTGCCCGTGAAGCGGTGCCGCCGGTGGAGGCCCAGGCGGACGAAGCATTGCTCGACGACGTGTCCTTGTTCGATCTTGTCGATGTGCTGCAAGAGGTTCTTGCGCGGCATCCCGGCAAGCGTATGGTGGAAATCATTCCCGACAACATGACGGTACGGGACCGAATGAATGCGATCGTTGAGGCGCTGGAAGGACAAGCGGCGGTTGATTTCGTGTCGTTGTTCGAGGCGGCGAGTCATCGTATCGTCATCATCGTGACCTTTCTGGCTCTGTTGGAGCTGATTCGCATCCGTGTTGTGAAAGTGTTTCAGAATGAAAGCTTCGGCGCGATTCTTGTGTCCCGTGCCTTTACGGCTGTCTGTGATATGGACCCGGCGGAAAATACCGAATGGAGGACTCTATGAGGGCCAGCGGCATGGCGCAGACAATGGATGATGTCTCCGAGACGGACGGTCGGATCGAAGATCCGGCCGTTGAGGAAACAGCTTCCGTGCCCGAGGCGCACCTTAACGGTTGCCCTGAGAATTCTGACAACAAGGGCGCGATCCCTGAGGACCTATCGTCCGAGACTCCTTCGATCTCCGAGATACGAGAGTTGACCGGCATTTTAGAGGCCCTGCTGTTCATGGTGGCCGATCCTCTTCCCATGAATCGGATCGCGGCTCTGCTCGGAACAGTGCCCAAGCACGAGATAGAGCAAGCGTTGATGAGATTGAAAGAGGACTATGCTCAGGAAGGCAGAGGGCTTCATCTGACCGAAATCGCGGGCGGCTATCGCATCGTCACGAAGCCGGATTATGCGCCGTGGATCAAACGGCTGGACAAGGTCAAGTCGCCGGCAAAATTGTCCCGGTCTGCCCTCGAATCGCTTGCCATCATCGCGTATAGGCAGCCGATCGTGCGGGCCGAGATCGAACAGATCCGTGGAGTGGAGACATCGGGGGTGCTCCGAACGCTGCTCGAACGGAAACTGGTGCGAATCGTCGGCCGAAAAGAGGAGCCGGGACGGCCTATCATGTATGGCACAACGAAATTCTTTCTGGAGCATTTCGGGCTCCGTGACCTTTCTCAGTTGCCGCCTCTGCGGGAATTCAAGGAATTAGGCGACTCGGAGCAGGCGACCTTGCCGATTGAGGAAGAGCAAGCGTTGGAGGAAACCGGGCCCTTGCTGGGAGTCCATGGCGATGAAGCAGGGGCTGACGAGGAACAGGTTATTTCAGAGGGGTCGGATGAGACCGAATCCCTGCTGGAAGAGTCGGTGCATCCTGGTTAACCGGCGCTGCCGCGTCGCAGCAGCGCCATACGGCTCGTGCGTATCCGCAGGATTCGATTTCAGACGGAAGCTCAAGATCATCTCTCTTCCGTGTCTCACGCCGATCTCTCACGGACAACCGATCGGAACGAAGCCGGTGCCGAACATTCTTGAGAGCGCCACCCATCGGGCATTGTCGTAAAACGAGAAGCTCGGTGCGCGGAACGTCCGGGCGGTTGGGTCGCCGCCATATGATGGGTCCGTTCCGAAAAAGAAGCCCCGGCTCCTCTCATTCAGTCGAAGCCACTCTCCATACATGCTGCACATCTCGGTTTGAGTTGAGCCGGAAAGTCTATTGCTGGCCTGCCACTCTCTTGCCCAATCCGGGATCGATTGCAGGTTGCGCAAGGCCCCGGCGGGGGTGTCGTAGGAAAAGCCGTCGGTCTGTGATGGGGCGTCATATCGCTGTACCGGCTCTGCTCCGGGAACGGGACGATCGGCCAGGTCGGGAAGGGCCGGTGCAGTCGACAGCGGCCTAAGTTCCATTGCCTGACACCCTGGACGCTCCTTGTTGGTAAAGAGCGGAGTATCGTCAGGCCCAGGACATTGCCAGACTTCCGCGTCATTTGAAGCGGCCGTGAATGCCGGGCAACTAATGAAAAGAACAAGTGCGGCGAACGTGTCTAACCGACAAAGACGTGACTTCATGGGACACCTCCGGTTCGGACGATCATAACCCGTTGCAGCATGCGTTTTCGAGCCATCTCGCCTGGAGCCTATGATATACGACTGGGACAATCCATACAGCGTTTGGAGGGCTATGCCCATGAAGCCCGCTGCCGCGCTATGTGCCTCAATGGCGGATTCCTCGGTAACGGATTCACGGGTTGAGTTGATAGGTGATCACAGCAGACACGCGGGACCGGTCGACCCCGGCTCGGCGCATCAGACTGCGATGAGACCGAAAAGGCATGCCGTTGCCTTGACTAGCTTCTTTCCGCTTTGTTAGACTGCCCGATCTAACTCATTGAAAATATCGGATTCTTCACCAAACTAGCACCGCGAGGAACACGATGATCAAGGCTTGGCTGCTTGAGGAACTGTTTTGTTTCCGTCGGCATGAATTGACTGCGGATGGTTTGCAGGGAGAGTGGGGCGCCGGTGATTCCGTCGCGGAGGAAGAGGATCTGCCTCCCCCGCCGACAGGACTGTCCGCCAAGCCGGGTAACGGCCGGATCATCTTGACATGGGAGCCGGTGCCGGACGCGATGTATTACAACCTGTATTTTCAGACGACCAAAGGCGTCCAGATCAAGTTTTCCGAACTGACCCGCCCCATCGCCAGCGCGGAGGATTTCAAATCCGTTATCGGTGTCAAGAAAGATAAAGCCACGTGCATCGAAGGCGCCGCGTCGCCGTTTGTCCACGATGATCTGGCGAACGGCACCTGTTATCACTACGTCGTCACGGTTGTGACTCCTAAAGGTGAGAGCCTCGAGTCGCAAGAGGCGATGGCTATTCCGGCTCCTTACCGGATCGACAAGATATTCGGTCAGGAAGGCGTCGATGATGGGGAGTTCAGTTCGCCGACCGGGATCGCCGTCGATAAGGACGGCAATATTTACGTCGCGGATACGGATAATCATTCGGTTCAAAAGTTTGACAAGGATGGAAAATTCGTCGGCCGATGGGGGGGCGAGGCGAGTTCGGAAGAGGGCGGGTACTACTATCCGCGCGGACTCACGACGAATGCAGACGGAGATGTCTACGTGGCCGACACGGGGAACAATCGCGTCCAACGTCTCGATGCCGACGGCAATCCAATGAAGGCGTGGGGTAAATTCGGCTTTGCGTGGCGCGGCGCGGATCTGAACAAGTTCGATGCGCCTTGGGGGGTCACGACCGATCAGGAGGGGAATATCTACGTCACCGATACCAACAACTCCCGGGTTCAAAAATTCAAAGGCGACGGGACGCCATTATTGAAGTGGGGACGGGACGGAAGCTTCGACGGCGCGTTTTTCTTCCCCAGAGGCATCTGCGTGGATTTCGTCGGAAACATCTATGTGACGGACGAAGGGAACAATCGAATTCAAAAATTCGACTCTCGCGGGAGCTTCCTCACGAAGTGGGGGCGAGAAGGAAGCGGCCCGGGTCAGTTCAAGGCCCCGTGGGGTGTGGCCTGCGATGCGCTTGGGAATGTCTATGTTGTCGATCAAAGCAACCATCGCATTCAAAAGTTTGACGCGAACGGAGCATTTCTCTGCGCGTGGGGGAATCGAGGAAGAACCGAAGGGCAGCTGAATTTTCCATTTGGAATCGCGGTGGATAAAGAAGGCGCCGTCTACATTGTCGACAGCGGCAACCATCGCATTATCAAATATATGCCGACTGAAGAGGAGCTGGACCGCGGCAAAGAAGAGAAGCCGCAGGAGAAAGAGACCGTCAAATATCCGGCTCCGCCAAACGTCGCGGTGAAGCCCGGCGACACGGAAACGTTCTTGAGCTGGATCGAGGTCCCGAAGGCCGTTTCCTACAACTTGTACTTCAATACCCAACCGGATCTTACCTTGCAATCAGCCACAAAGATCGAAGGCGTCACGTCTCCTTACAATCACACCGGTTTGACCAACGACACGCCGTACTATTATGCCATCACGGCCGTGTATGAAGAGGAGGTCGAAAGCGAACTCTCCCAGGAAGTGACCGCCACTCCGGTGCTCATCGACATCACGGCGCCGCAAACGCCCAATGCGGTCATCAATCACGGCGGTTTCATGACGAACTCACCGGAGGTTGTGGTGACGGTCTCGGCGAATGATTTGGATACCGGGGTCGCCGCGTACTACATCTCCGAAAGTCCGATGACGCCGATGGCCGGCACGCCCGGTTGGGTGGATGTCACTCCGGCGCATAAGTTCGGCGCGACGGTACCTTTCATTGTGTCCCCCGGAGATGGGCAGAAGACGATCTATGTGTGGTTCAAGGATGTCGGCAACAATATCTCGACGCCGGCCAGCGCGACGATTCTGATCAACACCTCGGGTTATCTCTGCGTGTCGAAATGGGGAAAACCCGGCCGCGGGGCGTCGCTGCTGCACGGCGGCGAATTCATGGCGCCCTTGTACGGCTTGACGATCGACCAACAAGGCAGCCTCTTCGTGGTGGACAACGGAAATAATCGGGTGCAGAAGTTCGACAATGCTGGAAACTTCATCATCCTCTGGGGAAATTTCGGATCTGCCAACTCCAACTTCCACAATCCCACCGGCGTTGCCTGCGATGCCAAGGGCGATGTCTACGTGGTGGACACGAACAACCACCGAGTTCAGAAATTCGACGGCAAGCTCGGCGGATATATTATGAAATTCGGCTCGCGAGGCAACGGCGAGGGACAATTCAACGCCCCGTGGGGCATCGCGATCGATCGGGTCCGGGGCTACATCTATGTCGTCGATAGCGCGAACTTCCGCGTGCAGAAATTCGATATGACGGGCGAATTCATCATGCAGTGGGGGAGTTTCGGCAACGGCGACGGGCAATTCTATTTTCCGCGCGGCATCGCGGTTGATCAGTCGGATGGATCGGTCCATGTCGTCGATATGGGCAACCACCGCATTCAGAAGTTCGATACAAGCACCAATGTTCTGCCGCAGTTGCTGACGAAATGGGGCGGCAGTTCAGAGCCGGGCCACGCGAGCAGCCCGCTCGCACAGGAGGCCGGCCAATTGCGGTCTCCATGGGGCATCGTTGTTGACGGTGCGGGAGATGTCTATGTATCGGACACGGGTAATCACCGCATTGAGAAGTTCGATCGCAACGGGAATTTCATCACCCAGTGGGGCGGATTTGGAAACGGCGAGGGACAATTTAATTTTCCATATGGGCTCGTAGTCGATTCCAGGGGAAGCGTCTTTGTCGTGGACAGCGGCAATACGCGGGTGCAGCAATTCATGCCGGCTGAAGAGGGCGGCGAGCGGCTCCAGGAAGAGGCCGAGGCGGCAGCGGAACTGGAGGGCACTGAAAAGGTAGCGAAGCCGTAGGCCATGCTGATATTCACCATCGGCGTTAGTATGGGGTGATGGATGCTCGATAAAGAGGTGCGAGTCGGGCTGACATTCGACGACGTGGTTTTGGTACCGGCGAGATCTCAGGTTGTTCCCAGCCAAGTCGACACCAAGACCATTTTCTCCCGTAATATCCACATTAACATTCCGATTGTCAGTTCAGCGATGGATACCGTAACGGAGGCGCGCATGGCGATCGCGCTTGCGCGGGAAGGCGGAATCGGCATTATCCACCGAGTGCTCATGCCGCAGGACCAGGCTGCGGAAGTCGATAAGGTCAAGAAGTCTGAGAGCGGGATGATTCTTGACCCGGTCACAATTGCGCCGGATCAGACCATTCGTGATGCGCACAACCTCATGGCCAAATACCGCATTTCCGGCATCCCGGTGACCCAAGAGGGCAAGCTCGTCGGCATTTTGACCAATCGCGATCTGCGATTCGAAACGCGGATGGAACTGAAAGTTTCTCAGGTCATGAAGCGCGAAAAGTTGATCACCGCCCCGGAAGGCACGAGCCTGGAAAAGGCGCGGGAGATCCTGCATGAGCATCGAATCGAAAAGCTGCCGGTCGTGAACAAGCAGTTCGATCTCAAGGGCTTGATCACGATCAAGGATATTGAAAAGCGCATCAGGTATCCGAATGCCTGCAAAGACTCCCATGGTCGCTTGCGGGTCGGCGCCGCGCTGGGTGTCGGCCCCGACACGAAGGAGCGGGTCCAGGAATTGTCCAAGGCCGGGGTTGATGTGGTGGTCGTCGATACCGCCCATGGACATTCCCAGGGGGTGCTCGATACCGTCAGGATGATCAAAAAACATTATCCTGACCTGGAGGTCGTGGCGGGAAATATCGCCACGGCAGAAGCAGCCAAGGACCTTCGGAAAGCTGGCGTCGATGCCGTCAAGGTCGGTGTGGGGCCCGGCTCCATCTGCACCACGCGCATCGTCTCAGGGGCCGGGATGCCTCAACTTACGGCCATTGCGGATTGTGCCAAGGTTTTAGCAGGGAGCGGTATCCCGATCGTAGCGGACGGCGGCATTAAGTATTCGGGTGACATCACAAAAGCGTTGGCGGCCGGCGCATCGGCAGTCATGTTGGGCAGCCTGCTTGCTGGAACCGAAGAATCTCCGGGTGAGACTGTGTTGTACCAGGCAAGAACTTATAAGGTTTATCGTGGCATGGGATCAATCGGCGCCATGGAACGCGGAGGCGGCGATCGGTATGGACAGGGAGGGCGTCCTGCGCCCAAGCTGGTGCCCGAAGGCATCGAAGGACGCGTGCCCTATAAGGGTGCCTTGGCGCCCCACATTTACCAGTTGGTCGGCGGCGTGAAATCCGGAATGGGATACTGCGGATGCAAGACGATTCCCGAGCTGCAAGAGAAAGCCACGTTTATTCGGCAGACGGTTGCCGGGCTTCGGGAAGGTCATGTGCATGATGTCATCATTACCAAAGAAGCACCGAACTACCGCACCGATTGGGAATAACCCTCGCGTGAATCGTCCCTCGTGACGCGTATCTCGGAACTCGGAGCCTCTCGCTAGACGCACGACACTTCACGCTTCACGACGAACGACTCCGATGGAACTCTGGCACGATAGAATTCTTGTTCTGGACTTTGGCTCCCAGTACACGCAGTTGATTGCTCGGCGCATCCGCGAAGCTCAGGTCTACAGCCAAATTCTTCCTTGTACCGTTTCTCTCGCGACTATCCTGGCTTATCGGCCGGCGGGTATTGTCTTGTCCGGCGGCCCATCGAGCGTCTACGAAAAGAAGGCGCCGACAGTCCCCAAGGAATTGCTTGACCAGGGGATCCCGATCCTCGGTATTTGTTACGGCATGCAGTTGATCACGCATTTGGCCGGCGGTGAGGTAGGGAGGGCCACGCATCGGGAATTCGGCCGAGCCGAGCTGCACATCGACGATCGATCGGACCTTTTTAAAGGCGTCGGAAGAAGCGGGCCCACGGTCGTGTGGATGTCCCACGGCGATCGAATCGAGCGCATGCCGCCGGGCTTCAGATCCGTCGCCCACACCAGCAATTCGCCGGTCGCGGCGATGAAGCGCGATGACGCCAAACAGCGGGTGTACTGCCTGCAATTTCACCCTGAAGTCGCCCATACCGCCGAAGGTACCAGCGTCCTACGCAACTTTGTCTATGATATCTGTGGGTGCCGGCCTACCTGGACCATGCGGTCGTATGTCGAGGCGGCGATCGAACAAATCCGGCAGGATGTCGGCAAGGAACGGGTGATCTGTGCATTGAGCGGCGGAGTCGATTCGTCGGTCGCGGCGGTCCTCACGCATCGGGCCATCGGAGAGCAGTTGACCTGTGTGTTTGTGGACAATGGTCTCTTAAGGAGCGGAGAGGGGGAGCAGGTCCAAAAGATGTTCAGCGCACATCTACAACTGAATCTGCGTTTTCTCGACCGATCCAATGAGTTCGTGACCGGGCTCAAGAACGTCATCGACCCCGAGCGGAAGCGCAAAATTATCGGCCGCTTGTTCATCAAGAATTTCGAGCAGGAAGCCAGGAAACTGAAAGGCGTGAGGTTCTTGGTGCAAGGCACATTGTATCCGGACGTCATTGAAAGCATCAGTTTCAAAGGCCCGTCGGCGACCATTAAAACGCACCATAACGTCGGCGGCTTGCCGACTAGAATGAAATTGAAACTCGTCGAACCGCTGCGAGAGTTGTTCAAGGACGAGGTGCGGGTGCTGGGAAAAGAATTAGGGCTGCCGGACGAGATTCTTTGGCGCCAGCCATTCCCCGGTCCTGGACTGGCAATTCGCGTGCTGGGCGCCGTAACGAAGGACCGACTGAATGTTTTACGAGCGGCTGAGGTCATCGTGGATCAGGAGATCCGGTCGGCTCAGCTGTATCGCGATATCTGGCAGGCCTTCGCGGTCTTGCTGCCGATCCGGACGGTCGGCGTGATGGGAGACCAGCGGACGTACGATCATGTCATTGCGATCAGAGCGGTCACGAGCCTGGATGGCATGACGGCCGACTGGGCGAGGATCCCGACGGAATTGCTCGGGACCATATCAAACCGTATTATCAATGAAGTGAAGGGCGTGAATCGGGTCGTCTATGACATCAGCTCGAAGCCGCCAAGCACAATCGAGTGGGAATAGGCCTTGGCACGACTCATCGCTTCGTGCCTTTCGGAGCGGTCTTTCAGGATTTGGCGAGTGGAAGCCTTCTGGAATTCCTTCGCCACGGTCCTTGTGGACGATGGTTCCTCAGTCAGTTCCAGCTTTCCCTCTCGAAAATCCTGAAAGGGCGATTCCGCTCCTTCGGCGAATGTCGCGAGTGACTCGTGCCAAACCCCTTTGGTGATGTGGGTACGGAAATGGAAGTCAGACTTCAAAAGCTCATTGCCGGCACAGGCCTCGCCTCGCGTCGGAAGGCCGAGGAAATGATTGCGGCCGGCCGCGTCACCGTCAATGGCAGAATCGTGCGCGAGCTGGGGACCAAGGTGGACGCGGACAAGGATCATGTGAAAGTGGACGGGCGCCATATTCGATCCGCACAACCCTATGTCTACATCATTTTGCACAAGCCGAAGAATGTGATGTCGACCTTGCATGATCCGGAAGGGCGGCCCACGGTGAAAGATTTCCTTCCCGGCGTCACCGTGCGGGTGTTTCCGGTGGGACGCCTGGACTTCGACAGCGAAGGCCTGATGTTACTGACCAACAACGGCGAGTTGGCGCAGACGCTGCTTCATCCCAAGTATCACGTGCCGAAGACTTATCTGGTCAAGGTCAAAGGCGTGCTCAAGGAAGAGGAAATTCAAGCGCTCGAGACCGGCGTGCAGCTGGATGACGGTGTGACGGCGCCGGCTCACATTAAAAAAATACGAAAGGCCGAAAGCAATTCCTGGGTCGAAATCACGATTCACGAGGGACGTAAACACCAAGTGAAGCGAATGCTGGAGGCGGTGGGGCATCCGGTGCTCAAGCTGGTCCGCATCCGGATGGGCTCGCTGGTGCTTGGACACATGGCACCCGGCGAATATCGGTTTTTGGCGGACCGTGAAGCCAATGCCTTGCGTGATCTGGCGAAGAAACGAATGAGCGAAGGGTCGGCCGAGCCACGGCGTCCGGCTCGGCAACGGAAGCATGGCGGCGGTCGGCCTGCCATGCGGAGAACGGCATGATACGTCGTACGCATCGATGCGGTGAATTGACCAGGGAGCAGACGGGGCAGCACGTCGTGCTCCAGGGGTGGGTTCAGCGGCGTCGTGATCACGGCACCGTCATCTTCATCGACTTGCGGGATCGAACCGGTATCACTCAAGTCGTCTTCAACGCCGAGCGCAATGCGGCGGTCCATGAAGCGGCCCATGCGCTCAGAAGCGAATGTGTCGTTTCCGTGGAAGGGGCCGTGGCTCTCCGGCCGGAAGAGTCCAAGAATCCGAACTTGCCGACCGGCGAAGTTGAACTGCTGGCCGGCAAGGTCGAAGTGCTCAACGAGGCCAAGACGCCTCCCTTCGTCATCGAGGATGAGGCGGATGTGACCGAAGCTCTCCGCCTCAAATACCGTTATCTCGATTTACGACGCCCCAAAATGCAGCGTTTGCTGTGGTTGCGGCATGCGGTGACTCAGGCGGCGCGGACGTTCTTAAATCGCGAAGGGTTTCTCGAGATTGAAACTCCGGTTTTGACGAAGAGCACGCCGGAAGGCGCGCGCGATTATCTGGTGCCAAGCCGGGTCAACCCCGGAATGTTCTTCGCATTGCCGCAATCGCCGCAGTTGTTCAAGCAAATTCTGATGATCGGCGGGATGGACCGGTATTACCAAATCGCCCGGTGTTTTCGCGATGAAGACCTCCGCAACGATCGACAGCCGGAATTTACGCAAATTGATGCAGAAATGTCCTTTGTCGACCGCGAACAGGTCATGGCGCTGATGGAGCGCATGATTTGCACGGTCTTCAAGGAAGCCGGCGGGGTCTCGCTTCCCGAGCCGTTTCCACGCCTGACCTATGCGGAAGCGCTGGGCCGATACGGATCGGACAAGCCGGACTTGCGGTTTGACATGACGCTCCACGATGTGACGTCGTTCACCGCCGCGAGCCAATTCAAAGTCTTCAAGGAAGCGGTGGCAAAGGGCGGTGTGGTGAAGGCATTGATCGTTAAAGGCGGGGCGGCCATTGCCCGAAGCCGAATCGATGCGCTTGGGGAAACGGCCAAGAGCTTTGGCGCCAAAGGGTTGGCCTGGGTCAAGATCACCGCGGAGGGACAACTTGAATCGGTTATCGCCAAATTTTTAGATGCCTCGGGACTGCGAGCGAGCTTGCCCGAGGCGGCATCGGGAGACTTGCTCCTCTTCGGAGCCGATCAAGCCGCGATCGTACACGAGGTGTTGGGTCGAATTCGCCTGCTGCTCGGGGAGGAATTGCACCTCATCGATACGGCGGCCTGGCGGCCGTTATGGGTGACCGAATTTCCTCTTCTGGAGTACTCTCCCGAAGAGAAACGCTACGTCTTCATGCACAATCCGTTCGCCGCGCCGATGGATGAGGATGTGGCATACCTCGATAGCGAGCCGTTGAAGGCCAGGGCCAAGGCCTACGATATGGTCCTAAACGGAAACGAGATCGGCGGCGGCAGCATCCGCAACCATCGCAGCGACATTCAGCTCCGCATTCTGGACCTTCTCGGCATCACGAAGGATCAGGCTCATGCCAAGTTTGGTTTCCTCCTCGAGGCGCTCGATTACGGCGCTCCGCCGCACGGCGGGATCGCGTTTGGATTGGATCGGCTCATCATGTTGCTCGGGGGAGCCGACTCCATTCGCGACGTCATTGCTTTTCCCAAGACGCAGAAAGCGCAGTGTCCGATGACGGAAGCCCCATCCGCCGTCAGCCCCGAGCAATTACAAGAGCTCCGCATCAAGCTGGATCTGGCACAGTAGCGGATCGCCCTCTGCCGGACAGCTCCTACCGCCGGTATAACGCTAAGCATGTCGGGCTTTGGTCCACTCTTTCTTTCTCCACGCTCAATTCCCGCGTGATTCACCGGGGATGATGGCAGGTGACGGACCACACTCCGCGTGGTCGCATCCTGGCACTCCGAACAGGTTCAAGTTCGGCACAGCCTCGCGGTAGCGGCTGCTGGCTCAGCATCCCGCGAGGGGGTAGAATGGCATAGACATGAAAAGAGGTGCAGGATGAAGCGCTTCGCTCCTGTGTCTCTCATGATAGTGGCGATCCTGTCCGGTTGCGTATTGGTTCTTCCCAAAGAGAGCCGCTATTTGCGCAGTGCCGAAGGTCGAGCCAGCCAAGATGACGTCGTACAGAATCTAGGCAGGCCCCTTTTGAAGACGAGCGATTCCGAGGGCAAGGAAATGTGGGTGTACCAGGTTCGACAACAAGATCCGGGGATCGGCTGGACCTCGACCGGTCTCTGGTGCGACGAGTATGTTCTCATATTTGATGATCGTTCAATCTTACGGCGCTGGACGCATAAGTCTCAGTTCCATGGCGGAGAACTGATGCCGAGTTATTGCGTGCTCGGCGGCGTCATGGAGACGATCGGAACCACGTCGAATACCGGACTTCGCTGAGCCAAACAGCTAGAGAGCCGGACGTGCCTTATGCGGGCTGTCGTGACCGTGCTGTCGGTAAGCGGTCTCCTGTTCACGCTCGGATGCGCGCTCTTCCTCTCGAAGGAAACCATGTATTTGCGCGGCGCAACGAATCAAGCGACCCAGGAGCAGGTGAGAGAGCATCTCGGCAAGCCACGCTTGGTAAGCGCTACGAACAGCGGTGAGCCGGTATGGGTATATGAAGTGCGGGACATCGAACCGATGAGCCAAAGTTCCTGGTCCACGCTGGGTTCCTGGTGCGACGAATATACGTTGCGGTTCGACAAGGAAGGAATCCTCCGGGATTGGGACCACCGGTCGTTCGTGCATGGTGGAGAATTGATGCCTGTATCCTGTAATTCGGCACGCGGCGTGGAGAAGCCGGCATTGTGACGATCGTCGATATCCAACATGCCACGGTCTGTCGGGGAGAGCGGGAAGTCCTGACCGATCTCACCCTGCAAATATCCTCAGGCATCCATGCGGCAATTCTGGGCCCGAACGGGGCTGGAAAAACCACGCTTCTGAGATTATTGTCGCTGGAAACGCATCCGATGCCGCGCGACCAGACGGTACTTCGCCTGTTTGCCCGGGACCGATGGGACGTCTGGCAGCTGCGGCGGCACCTAGGGGTTATTTCTAATGATCTGCAGCATCGGTATTTGGACGAAGCCCATGGCATCCATGTGATCTTGTCGGGGTATTATGCGAGCGTCGATACCTATCAGCATCAAACCTTCGGCTATGGAGAAATAGGGCGCGCTGTTGAGATCATGGAAGATCTGGGCATCGTGCATCTTCAAGACAGGCCATTTGGCGAAATGTCCACCGGCGAGCAACGGCGTTTTCTGTTGGGACGGGCGTTGGTCCATGATCCGGAGGCGCTTGTGCTTGATGAACCGACCAGCGGATTGGACCTACAAGCCTGCTTTCATTACCTGCAAATTATCCGTGCGCTGATGAGCAAGGGAAAGACCGTGATTCTTGTCACGCATCACATTCACGAAATTCCGCCTGAGGTGACGCGCGTGATTTTGCTCAAGAAAGGCTGCATTGTGGCGGACGGCGACAAGGAGAAGATACTGACGGCGACGATTCTGACAGAGCTGTTCGACATGCCGGTCCGTGTTGTGGCCATGAACGGCTGGTATCAAGCGCTTCCCGGATAACACATGGCCCGGCGTCGATGGTGACGTGACCATCGTCTTAAGTCAGCCGCCAGTCAAGGTGACCGTCAAGGTCAGTTCCACTTCACCCCGCCTGACACGAAGCTTCACTTGCTGGCCCGGTTTGGTCCGTTCGATCAGATAGTTCTTGAGTTGAGCGGCGTCGGCGATCTCGGTCTCGTCGATCGCCACGATGATATCGGTCTTTTGCACGCCGGCAGACTTGGCCGGTTCGACTGCCTCTCGCACTGCGACCCGCCATTTGGTCCCCTCCTTGACGCTCGTCATGTGAATACCGAGGCGCGAGAATGTTAACGGTTTTCCCTCTAGCGCGGCCTGAACGATACGTTGCGCCAGCGGAGCAGGGACAGCGAATGCCATTCGGCTGCAGTGTGCTTCCTGCGGATCCTTCTCCGTTTGAATGATGGCATGCATGAGTCCAATGACTTCGCCGGCGGCATTGTATAAGGCGCCCCCGGAATTTCCGCTGCAAACCGACAAGTCGGCTTGCAGCAGACGCGTATCCACCGTCTGAAGAAACGTATTGGTATTCCCAAGGCGTCCGAACGCCATGGTCGGTCCCCACCCCATGGGATAGCCGACGGTAAAGACTTCGTCGCCCGGGCTGCCTTCGGCCGCGGCAAAATCGGTGGCCGCTGCAAGGCCCGCTCGATACTGGTCGAGGACACGATAGACAACGACGTCGACATACGCGTTGTCTCCCACCAGTGCAGCGGGCAATTCCTGAAGGTCCGTGGTCATGACCCGGATTTGCGGAGGAATCATCTTGCCCATTGCGCCATTCCGTTCGACGGCGTGGCGTGCGGTAATGAGATAGCCGTCGCGGAGGTGAAATCCGGTGCCGCGAATGGCAATCTTCCCGGGCTTGTCCGGGGTCCGCTGATCCTGCGTCTCCTCCAAGACACCGATAGTCGCGCGTTTGGCGCGATCAAGGGCAGCGCTGAACTCGTTGGATTCAGCATGGACCGTGAGCGTGGCGGCAAAGATTGCAGCGGTGAAGAGATAAGTGGCGCCACGACGAAATCTCGGGGGGGCGTCGCCTGTGATGCGTAATGCAGCATGCATGGATGATCCTTTCTAGATCCTTGCTGATCGTTGAACTACCTGACCCCGATGTGCAGTATAGTGATAGAAGCCGGTCGAGTGAAGCTATGTTGAACAAACCCGGCCAACCGAGTAAGAAAGAAAGGTATGATAAGATCTGCCATGCGTTCATTCGCTATGTCCATCGTGTTAGTCGGCTGCATTCTGCCATGGGCGGGTTGCGCTTCATCCGATGTGGTGCCTGACTCGCTGGAGCCCCAGATCGATAAGAGTCTTACTTTCGATCAAGTAATTGCGAGTCCCGATTCGTATCGCGGACGGACATTCGTGATAGGAGGGGAAGTGCTTGCGACCAAGCGGTTGAAGGATGGCACGCAAATCGAAATTCTCCAGCTTCCGCTCGACAGCGACCAACGGCCGGTCGCGCAACGGACCGAATCACAGGGGCGACTGTTGGCATTGGATCATCAGTTTACGGATCCGGCGACCTTGCCTGACGGCACGCCGGTCACGATGGTGGCCGAGATCACTGGGGAGACAACAGGTCGGTTGGATGAGACGGAGTACCGCTATCCCACGATGGAGGTCAAACATCTTTATGTCTGGAAAGACCCGCCTGATCCTTATGGGCGCAGGCGCGGGCCGGTTTTCGGCGTCTTCGGCGGGGTCGGATTCGGCGGATTTGGGGGCGGCACGCGCAGCGGCGGCGGAATCAGCATCGGGACGGGGTTCTAATAATTCAGAGGCGAGCATCCGCAAAGGTGTTGCAGACGGCGGGATCGCCGCTCTGGAGGCCGCGACGCAACCACGTCATCCGTTGTTCGGATGACCCGTGGGTCCAGCTTTCCGGCTGCACATAACCCTGTCCGGCCTGCTGCAGCCGATCGTCGCCGATGGCGGAAGCGGCGCGCAACCCTTCTTCAAAATCTCCCGGCTCAATCAGATTCCGGCCTCGTCGAGCATGGTATCCCCAGACACCGGCGTAGCAATCGGCTTGGAGTTCCATTCGGACAGACAACGCATTTGCCTGTCCGGACGACGCCCGTTGTTGAAGTCGGGAGACCTTCTCCGCGGTGCCCAGCAAATTTTGGACATGGTGGCCGATCTCGTGGGCGATCACATAGGCTTGGGCAAAATCCCCCGGCGCGCCAAGCCGTTGGTCCAAATCACGAAAGAACGTTAAATCGAGGTAGACTTTCTGATCCCCTGGGCAATAGAAGGGACCGACCGCCGACGAGGCTGTCCCACAGGCGGAATGTACGGCGGTTGTGAACAACACGAGCTGAGGTTCTTGGTATTGCTGACCGACAGTAGGAAGAAGTTCCTTCCAAGTGTCCTCCGTATCCGCCAGCACAATGGCCGCGAACCGGCCCAGTTGGTCTTTCGGCGCGCCGGTGGGGCCACGCTGCACATCTGCTGAGGGGGCCGTCATATCTTGGACCCCGCTGAGCATATTGAGAATCTGAAGAGGATTGGTGCCGGTAATGTAACTGACGGCGAGGATGAGAACGATCCCACCCAGTCCGATTCCCGCACCGCGACCCGGTGTCATGCCGCGGCGGTCTTCGATGTTCCCGCTTTCTCTCTGGCCTCGCCACCGCATCGCGCCTCGACCTACGTGTAGGCTCAGGGTGACTTAGTCTGGCACACTAGTCAAGGCAGGCAGAAATGCCGTCGGCCGGAACTGGCGTCGATGAGCCCCTCTGTCGGCCTGCTACGGAGTTCCGGGGAATATTCTGAGGGAGAAGCGTACAATCAGTTCTGAGGAGCTAGCATGCGAAAATCTGTCCGAGACTCTTCATCCGCAAGCGCATCTCCGCTTGACGGGTCACTCAAGGCCTCTCTCAAGGTCTCCCTGGAACAGGAGGTTAAGTTAGATTCCGGCCCATCCTTCACAATCCCTTCAGCGCTCGGCAAGCCATTGCCGACTCGGCGATTTACGTCGAAGTATTACGACACAAAGGATTATCGGCTGGCATACGCCGGCATCACATTGCGCCGCCGGACTGAACTTGGCACAGGGGTATGGCAGCTTAAGCTGCCGGTCGCGGGCGCGCGCAGGGAACTCGAGATAGCGGGGCCGCCCGGGCTTCCGCCTGTGCCATTGCAAGAATTATTACTCGCTCATCTTCGGAAGGAGCCATTGATGGAAATCGCCTCCCTCCGAACGCAGCGGAAAGGCGTCCGGGCGACCAACCGCGGTGCCGGCGTGGCGGATATCGTGCTGGACCAGGTCAACGTGCTCGACGGCCGCCGAGCCGTCCGCCGCTTCCATGAGATTGAAGTAGAGTTGGTGAAGGGAGAGGCGAGTATCCTTGCAGACTTGGAAAAGGCCCTCCGTAAGGCCGGAGCACAAAACCATGACGGCAGACCAAAGTTGTTCCGAGCGGTGGATCTCCCCGCACCCTCGGCGTCCAAGGCTCCGGACTACGATGCTCCCCCCAACGACCATTTGTCGTATAGGCTCATGCGGCAGGTCAATGCCTTGCTGGCTTACGATCCAGGCACTCGATTGGGTGGGGATTCCGAACAGCTTCATCAGATGCGAGTCGCTACCCGCCGGCTACGCGCCGTTCTTCGGGCTGCTCGCCCCCTGGTGGATCCGACATGGGCTGAGCCCATTCGGAGCGAGCTTACCTGGCTTGGTGATCGTCTTGGGCAGGCGCGAGACCTCGATGTGCAGATCGCCTCGATCCGCCGGGACGCCAAGGCCTTAGATTCGCATGAACGCCTGCCGCTTACGCGATTTGTGAAAACCCTGGAGTTCGAGCGGCAGAGAAGGCAGGAGGATCTTGCCAACGTCCTTCGCAGCGAGCGGTATCTTGCATTCATTAATCGCATGGTGGACGCGGCGAAGGCGCCGCGCCTGATCGACACGAAGGTCACGCTTAAAGACATCGCCGCCAAAGAATTCAAGAAGCTGCGGAAGGCGTTTCAACGGCTGGATGCGGTTCCGACGGATCCTGAATTGCACCGCGTGCGCATCAAAGCGAAACGCGCCCGGTATGCCGCGGAGTTGGCCAAATCGGCGGTAGGAAAGGGCGCCAAGAAATACATTCGCTGCGTGGAGGCCTTGCAAGATCTGTTAGGCAAGCATCAGGATGCCGTAGTCGGTGAGCAGCGCGTGCGGGCTCTCTTTGCGGAATCGACAGGACAACGAGCGGCCTTTGCCGCAGGACGATTGGTGGAGCGGCAGAGGCAGCGACGGGATCATGCGCGGGCATCCCTCTGGTCATTATGGAAAAAGGTCGATAAGCGGGGCAGGAAGATGTGGAAGTGAGGTAGACAGCTTGCAGCGGCATTCGGTACACTTTAGCCGTCCAGGAGCGCGGGGCATATGCCTCAATTCAGATCCTATGGGTTTCTCATCCTTCTCTTTTCCCTCCTGCTGGCCTGTCAGCGGCCCGGCGTGGTTCCTGCCGGGCGGGCTCCCATGGCGACTCTGTCGAATCCCGCCTGTCCGAATCTGACCGGCACTTATGAAATGTTCGGGGACCCGCTGCCGGGCATGCCGCCGTACTTTCGCAAAGTCACAGCGAAGGTGACGTTGGATCGCCTCTTGGGGTTGAATTGGCCGGCCGAAGATGTGCGCAAACCCAATGAGGTGCAACTCGTACAGGATGAGACGATCGAGTTGGCGAGCGTCCTCTACGAGCGTGGAGCCGAGGGCCGAATGCCATTGCT
>DASSBQ010000272.1:0-8347 GCA_035698625.1 Nitrospiraceae bacterium | reverse complement strand
CGCTGCCCTCCAACAGACTCTTGATCATGGCTAATTCGCCCATATCGCCCGCTTCAGTCAAAACGACCATTCCCATAGTGATCATCCGCTCCTTTTTGCGCCGTGAAGTATGATGAGCCTTGCGTGCTCACGCGTTTGGCGAAACGCCCCCCGGCGGGGTGACCCGGAGGAAAAACAAAATCATCAGCCGTGGGAGAAGGCATGCGCCGTTATGAGGTGCCGTGTGCCGGATCGAGCCTTTCCCCTGCGCCGGCGGCTCATACACTGTGCCGGACGTGAAAGCTTGAAAGGCGTGATTCGTTGCATTTTTGTCGAAGGCTCCCTACACTCAGACAAAAGCCCGGGAGCCGTACCGGAGCGCGGTCGAAAGTCATCACGGAGTTTCGGTGATTTGAACTCGTCGATCCTTTCCCAGTCCTCCCGACACGGTCAGGACTCGTTTCCATTCACGAACCTGGTACACCGCCCAGGCTTTTGGCTCGCCTTTGAAATAGGCCTCGGGATCTTCTCCGGAGGCATTCAGATAGATCGGCTCGGTGAATCCCTCGTCCAGGACATAGTCCAACAGGCAGTCGGTGGTGAAGCCCCGGCCGCGAAGCGACACTTCCGCCAGGAAGTTGAGGATGTCGTCGGAGTTTTGAATCGTGACCGGATCCATGCGTGAAACCTCCTGGGTTGATTTTAACGATTGGTCGAGAAGGATGGCAAGCAATGCCGAAAGCTCTCACTCCCGAACAATTTCGTGAACGTCTTCTGAGCATCATGGACCGCAAACACCACTGGGCTTGGCCGGTGCTGATGGGACCCGGGATCACCAAGGCTCAGCTCAAGATCCATTATCAGCAGGAATATCTCACCTATGTCCGGGATTTCCCGGTGTTGCTCGCCCGCGTCCACGGTCAAAATCCGCCCTCTGACGTGCGTCGGATGTTGGCGGAAAATATTTATGAAGAAGATACGGGCGGCCTGTCGTTCGGTCGTTCGCATCCCGAACTGTTCCACGAGATGATGCAAGGCCTCGGTTTCCATATCGATTCGTTTCAGCGCGTGTCGCTGTTTCCCGCCTCTGCCGCCTACCGCAGATGGCTGGACCGCATGACCGCCGGTCGTCACTGGGTCATCGGAGCAGCCGTCATGGCGATTTTCGTCGAAGGCAGCGTGAAAGATCGGAAGGAAATTCTCGATCCTCCCAAGCCGCGCACCGAAGAAGCCATCGAGGCTTATGTAGAGGTCCACCCGCTCGTGCGGCATCATGGAGTTGAAGCTCGGCACATGGATCTCATACGGGCTCATCAGAAAGTCGAATCGGGTCATCGGCACGATGCGTATGATATGGTGATGCATTATGTGCCCACGCGGCGCGAGCAGGACGCCGTAATCGCATGTCTCAACACTTCGCTCAGGCATTGGCTTCGCTATCGGGATGCGGTCGCCCGCGCCTGCCATATCCGGAAACCCTGATCTCTCGTCTTACGGCATGCGGGGCTCTTGTCGTCCTTCTTTTCTTTCCCGGCGGGCATAGCACGGCGGACGCTTCCTCTTCCGATGACATGGCTCTCGTGAAGGCAGGCGAATTTTACATGGGCGCTCCCGCCGGCAGCCATGGTCTGCCTGACGAACAACCGGAGCGCCGCGTGTATCTGCCGGGATTCTGGATCGACCTCCACGAAGTCACGAATGCTGATTATTTTCACTTCGTCCAGGCAACGGGGCATCGAACGCCTGCGAATGCGAACCCCGCTGCGACGTTGTGGGAATCGGGGCGACCATTGCAGGGCATCGATCATCATCCGGTCGTCAATGTCAGCTGGGACGACGCCGTCGCCTTTTGCCGTTGGCGCGGGAAGCGGCTGCCGACTGAAGCGGAATGGGAAAAGGCGGCACGGGGGACCGACCGGCGAATTTATCCTTGGGGCGATGAATGGAACAGGAATTTCGCCAATAGCGCAAGTTATTGGGCCGACCGCATGATCGAATTTTCCAGCGGCGCCGAATGGGATGACTTTTGGCTCAGAGGCGACGGAGCTCGGATCTCCAAGGAACGAGGCATTAAAGGAGAGGTCCTCACCCTCCCGGTGGGCAGCTTTCCTGAGGGTGTCAACGCGTATGGCTTGGTCGACATGGCCGGTAATGCGTCCGAATGGGTCCAGGATTGGTACAATCCGAACTATTACAAGGACGCACCCCTCTCGAATCCAGCCGGACCGGAACGAGGCGCCATTAAGGCCATGCGCGGCGGTTCTTGGCTGAAACCGGCCGTGAGTCTGCGCGCGACCGACCGCGACTGGGGAACCATGGACAGCCGTCCAAGCGGCACAGGATTTCGCTGCGCTCAGGATGCATTCTAGAACCTAACTCAAAATAGCCGTTCAGATCATGGCGGTAGCCGGCTCTCTGACGGCGGAACACAGGATACGAAGCGTGGAGCGTAGCGGCAGGCCAAAGTGCAGGCTGTCCACAGGGCAGTTAGATGACTCTCGCCCTTCGCGTCATCTGCGGGACTGGTCGCCAGGGCGGGGGACAGTGGCGGAGCGCTATCGGGACGGCGTGGGCCCACCGCTCAGCGGAAGCGGCCGCGTCCTGGTGGCACCTGCCGTCCGACGCTGCGGTCAGCGCAGCTCGGGCCGCAGCAAGTTCAGGGTGCCAAGCGGTCGCGAAGTGTTCGAGCGGTCCACGCCGCGCTGTCTTCGAGCGGCGGCACTGTCGTGCCCTGGCAGTTCCCGTTCAAACTGGACGATTTTGAGATAGGTTCTAGTTCATGGCGCCGCGAGCAGATAGTCCACTTGCTCGACTTCCACGACCGGCATGATCAGTCCCTGCCCTTCTTCCTCGTGTGAGAAATCGTAGATCACGGATTCTTCGGTGATGAGATGTCCCGTCATGGCAACCTTGATGGGAATCACCTCGCCCTTCTCGATCCGGCCGATCAGCCGTTCTCGCAACGCCCCGGCTGCTCCGGCCGTCAGGTTCGACGGAACTTCGGCCGGTTTGAAACGGACCTTACCCCATCCCGTATGTATGAAATCCGGTCCGATCGCGACGGGAAAGCCGTGCCGGCCCGGATCAAACTGCGAGAGCTCTCCCGGCCAAATGAACGTTATGCGCCATCTCAACGCGACGTTGCCGCGGCGGCGCTCATCGCGGTTCCGGTTCAATTGGAACAACCGTTCATCGAACTGCGGATCATGATGGCCCCTCCCATACACGACGCTCCAATCGGGCAGCGTCTCCTCCAGTGTTTCAAGGAAGGCTTCGATGGCTTCCGCCTCTATGAGGAGCTGAGAATTCTTTGGCAACAGTGCCGGCAGATCATGGTCGTCGGCGACCAGTAACGGCCGGACGCCCGCCGGTGTATCGGACGAGGCGATGGACTCCGGGTCCTGAACCGGCAAGGCGAGCAAGAGCAGGAACGCGGAGAGTGAGAGCGCAAAATGCTTAACGCACAGCAGCCGACAGGCGCGTCTCATAGAGAGTCTTCAATTCCACCAGCGCGCCGTGATCCTGTGTCAGGACACCGGCTTCCACAAGAACAGCAAGTCGCGGAGAGGGATCGAGGCGGATCAGAGAGGCCGCGTCGAATTGACCTGTGGTGAGGACTTGCCGATAGGTGGCCAACCAGGATTCCGTCACCGCGCGCAATCCCGCGTCGGTGGGTTTCATCCGCCTGAGCTTTACCTGCTCCAGCAATTTAAGAAGTGGATCAGACTGAGAGAGTGTGCCGATGGCGCGCCGAACCGCTTCTTCGCGAAGGTCCGCCTGCTGATCCATGACGGCTCAGTTCATGGAGCAGGCACCGGGACCGCGAGGATCTCCGCAACTTCCGCAAGCGCCGGGTCCGCTGGACCCGGCCCAGTCCGAGGTGGCTCCCACCCCGAACGCAGAAAATTGTTTTTCGAGTGACGTCGCCTTGCATGACGGACACGCCGGCGCAGTCGCTCCTTGGACCAGCAGTTCAAACCGATGGTTGCATTCCCGACACACATATTCGAAGATAGGCATGGTGTTAGTCCTCCATCTGGGCGTCATTATAAAAAAGGCCGGGTCCGGTCTGCAATGAGGTTGATCTGCACATGCCCCTGGAAGAAAAAAGTTTTGTGTTTCGAATCAGCCTTGAAGCCGACTTTCCGGATGAGTATGACGGCGATGCGGAAGAATATGCCTGGTTGGGCGACTGGGAGCGGCGCATCAAACCCGAGCTGATCAAAGCGCTCTTTGAGACGTTACGTCAATATCCTTCGTGGACCGTGCATGTACGGAATCGCGGCAAGTCCCCCGCGGACGAGATCGAGGTCGCGATGAGCCGTGATTTTTCCAAACCCCAATTGCCGTGATCTGCCCATCATGAAACCTACGCCCGGAAGAGGCTTGTATATCCACGTGCCCTTCTGCAGGAGCCGCTGCCATTTTTGCGCCTTCTATCTCGAAATCCACGACAAAGCGAAGGCGGCATCGTATGTCCGGGCCCTCACTCATGAGATCGCGCTCCATCGGGCAAACCGAACATTTGGCGATCAGCCCATCACGTCTCTCTACGTTGGGGGCGGCACACCCACGACCTTGTCTACTGAGCAGCTGCAGTCGATTCTCGTTCTGATTCGGGACTCATTTGCGCTCGCCCCCCAAGCAGAGATATCCATCGAGGCCCATCCCGATACCGTGACCCCGGCAATACTCAGCGAACTCGTCGAGGCGGGATTCAATCGGATCAGTCTTGGCGCCGAATCAATGGAAAAGGCGGAATTGATTCGCGTGGGAAGACCCGGCTCCCCGATGGGGACGGCGCGCGCTGTTGCGGCAGCCAGACAAGCAGGCTTTGCCAATATCAATCTGGATCTGATGTACGGACTGCCCGGACAGACTGCGGCAAGCTGGCATGCCTCCCTGCAAGACATCATCGCCCTGAATCCCTCTCATGTTTCCTGTTACGCGCTCACGGTGGAGGAAGATACGAGGCTGGAGGACGCTATTCGGGCCGGCATGGTCTCTGCGCCCGATGCCGATCTTCAAAATGAACTCGAGGAACTGGCGGAGCAAGAGTTGATCAAGGCCGGATTTCGCCGCTATGAAATCTCAAACTATCATCGCGACGATTCGCAGTGCCGTCATAATTTGTTGTATTGGACCGGCGGGTCATACCTCGGGTTGGGACCCGGCGCCCAGTCCTATGTCGAACACGCGCGGTACGGCAATGTGGCCGACCTTGAAGAGTATGCCGAGCTCTTGGATGCCGGCGAGTTCCCTCATACGGAAATCGAACACCTTTCGTCTATCCAATGCGTACGAGAAGCGGTGATTTTCGGACTTCGCAAAACTGCCGGGATACCCGTGGACTTGTTGTATGGTGATACGTCTCCTGACTGGGCCTTAACCGTCCATCGATTGATCCAGGAGAACTATCTTGAGCGCTCAGAGCAAACCGTTCGGTTGACCGCCCGGGGAAGGCGATATGCCGATGAGGTCTCGGTGCAATTATCGTAGGGCTGACTCTCCACGCCGGTTGTCTTCCGTCACGTAGGACGCACGGCGTCCAAGCAAATTCATTGCCGTATGAAATGCGTCGTCGGGAGAGCCCGCGCCATTGACATTCCACCCGAGGCGGTAGGAAACTAACCCATTGAACTGGAACGGAGTCGCATATGCCGGTCAACATGGATCCGCGTAAACGCAAGCAAAAACAGGCCGCCACCCAGGAGCCAACCGATCAGCCGGCGGCCGAAGCTCAGGCCCCCGCGAAGACACAATTCGGCGAGGAAACCGAACTGGATCGTGAGAAAGCCATTGCCGAAGCGGAGTGGAAGAATCTCTGGGATGCAACCGAAGTGATCGACATGGACAAGTGGTGATCATCCAGCATTCCCCGTTGCTACCACTAGGCCCATAATTCCTTCCAACCAATACGACTCTCCGTCCATTGGTCAGCGCTCTCTACTATCCCTTCCATCTCTGCTCCGAGCAGGCACTCAGGCTGCTTCTGGAGCATTTTCACACGCTGCACTTTCGCGACTACATGGCGATTCAACTCACCCCATTCTCCGGCACGACGGCTTTTCAAGATCGCATGGGGGACGGATACCCTGAACTCGTCTCCGGAGGCCGGCTGATTCAAGGCCATCGTACGAGCGGCCCGCTTGATAAAGAACTTGAAGCCGCCGTAGACCGCGACCTGGCGGACCCGATTTGGCGGACGTTGTTTCATCGAATCTTCACCGAACAACGTCGATTTCAGCGAGGTCTGTTTGATTCGTCGCATGGGATGATGATCGGAAACACGGTCGTGCCGGGACCTGCGGCTTTGTTATGCTTAATGGACGACGTCCGTGCCAGGCATCCCTATACGGTGCAGACTGTGCGCCGATTGAGCGCGTCGCAGCACACGGTTGCGGCAGGTTATGAATTCGAGTACGGCTTGGCGTTGATCAAAACAGCCGCCGCCGGTATATGGACACGGCGGCTTGCACTTCAGCATCGCTTGGCCGTGGTGACGGACTCTCCCGGACATCAGGCGCTCTTGCGACGATCGTGCGATCGTGATGGAATGAATCTCACCGATTACCTGTTGTTGAACGGAACCCTTCAAACAAGCCCGCGAGTCGGCGCCCTGGATGAGGCCGGCGGCGGTTCTGAATTGTAAGAACGTATTGAATCGGATGGTTTGACTCTACATGATTGAAACCGTCACTCCCGATACAGACGAAATCGTCGACGTGGGGACCGGCGACGGCCTCGAAGCAAAGGTGGTCGTCTTCAATTGCGATTGCCACACCTATCAACAGGTGATCGAGCTCTTTTGCCGGATCATTCCCGGGATGAGCTCGTCCCGGGCATTTGAGCTGGCTTGGAGAATCGATCATGAAGGTCAAGCCACGGTCTATGCGGGCGACTGGAAAAGCGCGGAATCAATCGGCGCGCGGTTGGCCGGAGGAGGACTTAAGGTGGTCGTTCAGTGAAGCAACAAACTGAAAGCCGTCAACAACGGTCAGCGTCCGCCTTTCCCTTTCGTGGATTTACCCTTTGACGGGCGCGTAGACTTTTCTCCAGGGGTATGTCCGCTTTTCCGGCTGCCATGGGCCACTTTTTCACCCTTGCCGGATTTCGAAGATCCGCTGGTTTGAACAGTTTTCTGCTGGCTGGCGGATTTATAGTATGCGCGGTTCATCTTGTTGAGCATGTCGCCGCTTAACACACGCACCTGATAGAGCTCGAAGAGTTTGCTGATCGCCTTCGGATCGCCTTTCCTTGCCAAGCTGAGCAGGCGACGCCGTTGATTCATCTCTTCTTCTTCGGTGTGCGAAGCTGCCCGTCGCTCCATACCGCCACCACTCCTTCCGGGTACTGGACCCATCGTCGATCAATAAATGTGGAGATTCAACTCGTGATTATACAGGAACATGCGCTGGTTTTCCAAGAAGAAAAACGAGCGAGCCGCGTGAAAACAGCCTGCTTTACCGTTTACCTCAAGCGTAACTTTAAATGGACTTTTCATCGCGACTACAGATCCTCCTATTTTCTCCCATTGTGCAGCAGGAGAAGCACCCCCTATAATTACCACTTTCATTACGACAAAGGAGATCAAGCCATGGAAACCTCAGCCCCCAAGCGCGAACAGGCAGCGGTCGCCGATGATCCGGCGGCGCGGCAACTCTTGCGCCAGGCGTTCGATAACACCGCACGATGGCAAGCCGATTTCCGCGGGTTCTCCGCCGACTTGACTGTCAATACGAACGGGAAGGAACTCTCGGGATCAGTGACGGTCAAGGGCCCTCGGGACGTGAACGTGACATTGCCGGATGCTGACGTGCAGAAATGGGCACAGGACCAGCTCGGAATGATCGCCGTTCACCGCGGGCCCAGGAGTTTCGAGGAGTCGGACGGAAAGTATACACTGACCCTGGAAGAGGACGGGCATCCGTTCGGACCGAAGCTCGTCATCCACGGATCGAATTCATTCTATCGCCTCAAGGACAATCGCATTACCCAGATTAACCGGAAAATGGCGCATCCCGGCATGCAGCCGTTCGCCTTTACGATTAATGTCGAAGAGAGCACACTGACTCAGGACAAGAAGAATTTAACGACGAAATACACCGTCTACTACTACGCCCCGGACAATGGAAAACTGAACAATGTCGAAAGCTTCACCGACACCCATGTCCGCGTCGGCGCGTCGGATTTGCCCGACACCAGACGTATCATTTCGTATGAGAACGGCCAGGTCGTGGTTCGAGCGTTGACCTTCCGCAATCATAAGATGTTGTAACCATCGCCATGCATAATGCGAGCTTGCAGGATTTGCGGCGTCAGTTTCCGCGTAGCCCGCGAGAAAGCCTCGCGGGCTACGTGCATCTCC
>DASSBQ010000271.1:0-12254 GCA_035698625.1 Nitrospiraceae bacterium | reverse complement strand
CTCGGTGAATCGTGTCCTGCCCTGGGACGGCGGGCGCTGCCGGACTTGGGCCAATGACTGGGCCCATGACCCGCTCGGGACGGTGCACCGTCTCCAACAGTACATTGAGGACCTCAGTCCGTGGCGGTACGAGGATGCCTATAATCTCAATCAACATGCGCGGGCCATTCTGGCGGCGCATTTGCTGGCGGCGCGCGTGACAGGGGCGGGGGCCGCCGGTCCGCAATCCGCTGAATTGAGCTCCTGGGCGGCATACCTACGCGGCGTCGCCGGTCACCGTGGGCTCAATCGAGTTCATCTCGCCGATGCCTTCTGCGGACTCTGCGGTGTACGGCCCTGCGGACGTGCCTCAGTCATTCGGCCTGGAACGGTCGAGCTTCCCTCGGATCTGGAAGGGATCGGCAGAAACGGGGATAACGGGGCCTCCGTGATCATAGGAGCCGGTGACGCTGAACGTTGTGTGCCACCGAAGGTGTGGACAGCCTGGATCGCAGCCTTTCTGTCCGCCGATTCCCGCGCCAAAGTGGTCCTGATCGGCAGCGGCGGAGAGTGGGAAACAGCGCACGCCATTCAATCAGCGTTGCCCGCGATGCTTCTCGGGCGCCTCTGGGATGCGACGGGACGAACCACATTACCCCAACTCATGACCATTTTATCCCGGAATAAATGGGTGGTCGGCGCGGATACCGGTCCGCTGCACCTGGGTACCGCCGTCGGTGCGCAAGCAATTGGATTCTATTTCGCCCGCGCCCGCGTGCATGAAACCGGACCCTATGGAGAAGGCCATTGGGTGTTCCAGCACAAAGGCGGCGCCAGTCCGTCCCATTGGCCGATCGGGCCCAGTATCGAGCTGATGTGCACCGGGCACGGCACAACAGAGGCGGAATGGGAACTATGGACGAGCCATGTAGACGAATGGGGCGCCTATTTCAAAGGAAGCATCGGCACGGACAACGGCGCATCGCAACGAGAGCTGGTATGGCGGCAGTTATCTCCTTGTCTCATGCCGGCGGAGCACGATGAATACGTTTGAATCAAATCTGTCGGTGGTGGAGAGCCGCGACCCGCGCTTGGCGTATGGAATCAGAGAGGCGGGAGGCGGCGCTCTGACCGTGACCTCCGCGCGAAGCGGACTTCCAACGGCGCAGCACAAAGCTCGCTGGATCCATAGCGCGTACGATCCCTTGCGTGAATCAGAAAGCTGGGCCGCCGAGCAGACCTCCTTGGGCAGGCCGCGCGAGATTCTGGTGATCATGGGCGTGGGGCTGCTGTATCACGTGGAAGCGCTCCGGCGCCGTGTGACAACCGACACCGATATGATGGTGGTCGTTCCGGATCTTACAGAGCTGCACGATGCCTTCGCCGCCCGCCCGATGGAGGAGCTTCTACAGACCGTCGGCTTTTTGACCGGCTCGCCGGAGACGGTGGCCGATGAGTTAACCGCTCTTGCCAGTCCGCTGCGATTGGTGTCGTACGCGCCGGCCATGGTCCGGTACGGATCCTATTTCTCAGACTTGGAACAACAGTTGCGCAGGCGGCTCGCCTCCCGAGCCGGCGGACAATTGAACATTGCCGTGGTGGGGCCGATTTATGGAGGCTCGTTGCCGATTGCTCGATACGCCGTTCATGCCCTGGAACAGCTGGGACACAAAGTACGGTGGATCGATCATAGCGTGCATGACCGGTCCTATGAGGAATGCGCGAAACTCGGCGATCAGCGCAATCGTCTGGTGATCCAAGGCCGGTTTGCCGATGTTCTCAGCCAGTTCACGCTGGCTCAGCTGGCCGAGGATCCGCCGGATGTGGTGTTAGCTCTTGCCCAGGCGCCGCTCACATCTGTGGTCCTGGAGCACCTGCGGCGAAAAAAATTCGTGTGCGCGATGTGGTTCGTCGAAAACTATCGGCATCTCACGTACTGGCAGCAACTCGCGGCGAGCTATGATTACTGGTTCGTCATTCAGCGGGAGTCTTGCCGGGACGCGCTCCGCCAGGCCGGCGCTGGCGATGTGATCTACATGCCGATGGCGGCTGATCCGCTGATCCACCGGCCACTCGACTTGTCGGCGGACGAGCGTGAAGAGTTCGGATCGGATGTTTCGTTCGTCGGGGCGGGCTACGCCAATCGGCGGGCGTTGCTTCCGAAACTGATTGCTCCAGGCAGGACATTCAAGCTGTGGGGCAATGAGTGGGACGGGGCAGACGCGCTGCAGGGGATCTTGCAGCACGGAGGGGCACGGATCGACACGGCGACCTGCATGCAAGTGTTTAACGCCTCCCGCATCAATTTGAACCTGCACTCCTGGTCCGGAAGCGGCCTGGATCCCCAGGCGGATTTTGTCAATCCGAGGACATTCGAATTGGCCGCGTGCGGCGCCTTTCAGCTCGTGGACTATCGGTCGTTGCTGCCGGATCTCTTCACCGCAGAGGAAGTCGTCTCGTTCAAGACCGTTGAGGAGCTGCCCTCGTTGATAGGGCGATGGCTCGCCGATCCGGACGCGCGAGCGGCCGCGGCTCTCGGAGCCCGCCGTCGGGTTCTGGCCGAGCATACCTACGTCCACCGTATGAAGGAGATCCTTTCGCATATCGGCATGAGCCGGCCCGATAGAGTCGGTTCGATCCTGAACGGAGAACGCCAGGCGGACGCCTTGACTGCCCGGTGCGACGATATCCCGGTGCTGGGATCTTTGATGCGGGGATTTCCCTCTGGTCATCGGGTCGAGCTGAAGGACGTAGCCGGGCGGATCAGATCAAAAGCGCCTCATACGCCGCTCGCCCGCGAGGAACTGTTGGTGCTCATGCTGGATGAATACCGGTCGGAAATGCGGGACATCCTATGAAGCGTCGGGTGCTGCTGCTCAACATCACGCGGATGGGAGACCTGGTCCAGATGGGGGCCTTGCTCAAGCGACTGCAACGGGAATGGCCCGCGGTCGAGGTCGATCTGGTCGTGGATCGACGCTTTGCCCCGGTTGCGGCGCTGCTGCCTCATCTTCGCCACATTATCTCCTATGATTTTCATGCCTTGGTCGATGAAAGCCGCGTCAATGCACGGGACATTGTGACGCTCTACCGGGACATTGCCGCCTGGGCTCGACCGATGGCCGAGGCCGGCTATGATCGAGTCATCAACCTGACCTTCAACCGGCGGAGTGGATTCCTGGCCAGCTACATCGGTGCGCCGGAGATCAGGGGCGTGGCGGCTGCGCGCGACGGTCGCACGGTCATTCACAACGAGTGGATGGCGTATCTGACCGACATGCATCACCATCGGCGATTCAACCGATTCAATCTGGTCGATATCTACGCATGTGGTGGAAGCGGGCCCGGGAGTTTCGCACCATTATCGGTGACGGTACCCAAGACAGCGAGCGACTGGGCGCAAGACTTTCTTCGCGGGCACGCCGCTGGAAAACAATGGATGGCGGTGCAGGTGGGCGCCAGCGATGTCATGAAAGCGTGGCGCCCCGAACACTTCGGCCGCGCGCTGGCCTGCATCGGCAAACAGTCGGACATCGGCATAGTCTTTATCGGGACGCCGCAAGAGCAGGAGACCATACAGGCGGCCAAGCGCGCCTATCGAGCCGCCGGGGGGGGCCAACCCGTCGTGGAGGCGGCGGGCCGGACGGATCTGGTGCAACTCGCGGCGTTGCTCGCGCAGTGCAAGCTTCTGCTGACCAATGATACAGGGCCGATGCATCTGGCTGTCGGGGTCGGCACTCCCGTTGTCGATACCTCCGTGGGACATGTGGATTTCCACGAGACCGGGCCGTACGGGCCGGGGCATTGGGTGGTCCAGCCGGATTTGTCCTGCGCTCCCTGCGGATTCGAGCAGGTGTGCATGCACCATGCATGCAAAGACCGATTGGTGCCCGAACAGATTGCGGCTCTGAGTCTTCATGCCTTGAAAGCCGGGCCGTTTCCGGCGTGGACGAGCGGCATTCGCATCTATGAATCCGCAGTCGATGAGGACGGCTTGGCGACCTATCGGCTCCGGGCCGGCCGTGAAGAGGTTTTGACGGCCTGGTACGGAGCATTCTGGAGGCAGATCTGGTTTGAAAATTTTACCGGCTCGGACAGCGCGTGCGCGACTCTCTCGGATCCTCCGCCGGATCTAGAAGATGCGTTGAGGAACATCCGGAAGCTGTTATCGCTGGCCGCGGGCCTGGTGTCGCGGGCTCAAACGCTGGTCCATTTGGCAACCAGGCACCCGCTCCCCGTGGCGGACCTTAAGCGGGCGCAGGCCCTGGATGAACAGGACCGAGCGCAAGCGCTCGAGATGAGCCTCCGATCTCCGGTATCGAGCCCCGCCGCAATCGCCCTGCTTCGCGATCTTCAGAGCGATGACGGAGATACCTTGGCCGCTATGGCCCGTTCAAGAGCCGACACGTACCGCCGATGGCGCGCCCGGCTGGCGGCCGCCGACGCAAAGCTCACGATGGTGGCGCGCGTGTCGTCCGGGCTGTCACATCACCGGCCGCTCACCATGCATCCTGCGGCGCAATCGGCATAATCGGATGCCTGTTTCTTGAAAGGAGCGATCACATGGACATCACACTCGATGAAGAACGGTGGCAGCTGCCCGATGAGACCTCATTGATGGAGGCACTGGCTCAAGTCAGTGACAAGGCTCAGAGCAAGGGCTGCTTCGTGACACGGCTCACGGTGGGAGGGCGGACGGTGACGGATCGAGATCTTGAACCGTCATTCCTGGCGCAAAAAGGCGCGGACGTGTCCACGGTTGACGCCGTCTCTCGATCGCTCCGGACAATCATGTCGGACGCCGCCGCGACCATGGCGCGCTTTTCCATGCAACTGAAACAAGACGGGGAGGCGCTGGTCGGGCCATTGCGAGCCGGCCGGGGTGGGTTTGCGGCCCTCGACGGATGGCTGGGCCGATTAGCCGATTATGCAGAAATCGCGGTTGCCGGCCGAACGCAGGGATTGCCCGAGACAGGCGTCACGCGTGCGCTTCCCTGGATACAGGAACTCGTTGACGCGCGGCAGGCGGCGGACCCGGTTCGTCTTGCCGATATTCTGGAATACGAATTACTTCCGGCCCTCGGAAACTGAGGATATGCGTGTTGATATCCATTCGCGCAAGATCATGCCGATTGGTCATCGTTTGAGGCGCTTTGGCTGTGTCTTTCACGGCTTAAGTCTTTCGGAGGGTAAACCGATAAGAGCGACGTATGACAGGGATGGATCGGCGGCATGAGGCGCACATGGCCGGTGAGATCGTCCCCACATCGTCGGCACGGACGCTGATGATCGCGGTTTAAGTGATCGGAACTTTCAGGAGGATGTAGTCATGGCTTTAGTCGTCAATACCAATATGGCGTCTCTGTCGGCTCAACGCAACCTGACGGTGAACCAGAGCATGCTGTCCCGTTCGGTTGAGCGCTTGTCGTCCGGTCTTCGCATTACCCGGGCGAGCGACGATGCGGCGGGCTTGGGCGTATCGGAAACCTTGCGGGCCCATATCCGGAGCATCAATCAGGCCGCGCGAAATGCGAACGACGGCATCAGTCTTACGCAGGTCGCCGACGGAGCCGCCCAGTCGATCGGCAACTTGTTGGCTCGGATGCGCGAACTGGCGACTCAGTCGGGCAGCGGAACGGTCGGGACAACGGAACGGTCCTACCTGGACCAAGAGTTCGTGGCCCTGCGTTCGGAAATCGATCGGATTGCGAACGTGACGGAGTTCAACGGGAACCCGCTGTTGAGCGGGGCAACCAACAGCTTCAGTGTCTTTGTCGGATTCAAGAGCGGATCCAACAACGTGTTGACGCTCAATTTGAACGATCTGGACCTGAACTCAATCGGGCTGGCGAGCGTCAATATCTCGTCCGCCGCGAATGCTCAAAGCGCATTGTCCAATATCGACAGCGCGATCAGCGCGGTGGCGACCGCCCGAGCGACGTACGGGTCGGTCCAGGCCCGCTTTGACGCGGCCATCGCAAACTTGCAGGTCACGAGCGAGAATTTCTCGGCGGCCGATTCACGGATTCGTGACGCGGACATCGCCTACGAAACCTCGCAATTTACGAAGAACCAGATTCTTACCCAATCTGGCATTGCCATTCTCGCTCAAGCCAACGCATTGCCTCAACAGGCGTTGGCGTTGTTGCGGTAGGTTCACGTTCCGCGCGGCGGCTTCGAATAGGGGCCGCCGCGCGGAGTGAGCGAAGGAGGAGAGCATGGTCCACGAAGTCACAAGTCGGACCGAGCTTCTGGCTCCCGCGAGCGAGGTGAATGCCAGTGTGCCGCATCGAAATCTGGAGCGGGAACAGCCAGAGCAAGAATCCGCTGTTCATCAGACGCGAAGGGTAGAAGCCAGCGACTTGGAAGAAGCGGTGGCGCGGGTTCGCGACGTGTTTCAACAGGTCGAACCACGATTGCAGTTCGAGATCGACCCGGATCTGCATCGGGTGATCGTCAAGATCATGAACGGAGAGTCCGGCGAAGTCATTCGCCAGATTCCGCCGAAGGAAGTGTTGGATCTCGCGAAAAATTTCCAGGCTTCCACGGGGCTCCTGCTCAAGCAGGAAGCCTGAGTCGTTTTCGACATGAAAGGGATGTCATGGCGACGATCAGTTTTGGAGGATTAGGCAATGGCGTGGACTTTGGACAGGTGGTCACTCAGCTTGTCCAAGTCCAGCAATTGCCGATCGACCAACTGGATCAGAAGAAAAAAGCCGTCCAAACCAAGCTGAGCGATTATGAGTCGCTCGGCACCAAACTGCTTGCGCTGCAGACGGCTTCGGACAAACTGCGATTCAACCAACGTTTCGACCAGAATGCTTCGACGGTCAGTGACGAGACCGTCCTGGCGGCGACCGCGTCCACGGCGGCTGCAGCCGGCAGCTATTCCATTCAGGTGACCCAGCTCGCGAAGGCTCACCAGATCGTGAGCAAGGCGGCAAAGGCCGTCGCAAGCACGACGACGGATATTGTCGCCAGCGGGTCGGCTACATTTACCTTTCGGGTCGGAAGCGGAACCGACCAGACGGTGACGCTCGGTGAATCCGGGACCTTGGAAGATCTGCGCGCGGCGATCAACGATCTGGGCGCCGGTGTCACCGCGTCCGTCATCAACACCGGCACGGAGTCGGCTCCCGCGTATCGGCTCACGCTGACCGCGACGAACAGCGGGGCCAGCAACACCATTACGGTGACGGCGGACGGAACCGATCTGGATCTCGTGAACGGGAGCGGCAGCGGTGGATCCGATACGTTACAGGCGGCCCAGAATGCCATTCTCGTCATCGGCGATCCGGATCAGACGACCCTCAACATCGAACGCGAAAGCAACGTCGTGTCGGACGCCATCCCTGACGTCACACTGACCCTGAAGGCCAAGACTCCAGCCGATGAACCGGTGACCGTCAATGTGAGCCGGGATGCCGCAGCGGTCAAGTCGAACGTGAAAGACCTGGTGACCGCCTACAACGACATCGTGAAATTCATTAATGAACGAACGACCTATGACATCGCCACCAAGACCGGCGGCGACTTCTTCAACGAAGGAACGGCGAAGAGCGTGATCAGCCGCCTTCGAAGCGCTCTGTCCAATGAAGTCCCGGATCTCGGCGCGTACACGAGCGTCGGACAAATCGGCTTTAAAACCGAGCGTGACGGCACCATTTCATTGGATGAGGGGATCCTCGACGCTGCGTTGAGCAGCAACTACACGGCCGTCAAATCACTGTTTATCAATCAGGGCGCCGTGACGGGCGTGGCGCAACGCGTGAATACCGCCATCGACGCTTTGGATGATGCCGAAAGCGGCAGTCTCTCAATTCGAAAACAATCATTGACGGATCAGATCAAGAGAATGTCGGACGACATCGCCAACAAACAAGATGCCTTGGCCAGGTATGAAGAACGTCTTCGGGCACAGTACGCGGCATTGGATGCATTGCTCAGCCAGCTCACGGGACAGACCAGTTCCCTTCAATCACTCCAGAGGTCGACATAGAGGGCGTAATGGTTACGAATGCGGCCCAGCAGTACCAACAAACCCAGGTCATGACGGCGAACCATACGCAGCTCATCGTGCTGCTGTACGATTCCGCGGTGCAGTCATTGGAATTGGCCCGTGAAGGGATTCTCACGAACAACTACCGGGACAAGGCTCGCTTCTTGGATCGCGGCATGGCGATCGTCGGGGAGTTGTCGAGCGTTCTGGATTTCGATCGCGGCGGAGAAATTGCGACCTCGCTCCACCGGCTGTATGACTATATGATCCAAGAGTGCCTGCAGGCCAACCTGCGGCATGAAGCCGCCTGTCTTGACGGCCCCATTCGTTGTCTCACCACACTCCGGGAAGCCTGGCGGACCGTGGCCAGTCAGGGACACACCGCTCATGCCGAACGCTGAGCCCTTGGACTCGCGCAACAGGGAAGACATCGAAGCATGGACCATTCAGGCCTGCCGGGCAGCCGAGCAGGGTGATTGGGATGGCGTGGAACGCTGCGTGAATCGGCGCGGTGAACTGCTGGCGCACATAACCGTGCCCCGGGCGCTCTCCTCCCGCCTCGTGGAGTTGGACGAGCGAATCCATACGTTGGCGCTGACCGCGAAGGCCGCGGTGGCCGCGATGATCCTCGAGGTGGCACGAACGCGGAAGAGACTGCAGCAGCTGCAGGAAGGAGCGGCGGGACAGGAACCAACCACCAGCCGGTTCATGAACGTCCGAGGTTGAATCACGAGCTCCTGACGAGCATGTCGCACGAAACAACGAGGCCGGGAAGCGCCGCTGTCTTAAAGCCCGAGGACCGGCGCGAATGGTTGAGAATCGACGAGCGTCTGTTTCTTGACTACCGGCTCGTCGATGAACCGGCTTGCACCTCTCCTCAAGAGTTGCCGCCCCTCACCAAGGAGATGATCAGCGCGCTGGTCAAACAACCGACCATCGATCTGATTGCACGGGAAGGCGAGTCGCTCGATGGGTCACCGCTGCTTCCCTGGTTCAGTAAGATCGATTGGCTGCTCGAAATGATCCTCACTTCCTTGGCGACGATTCACCCGGGGAGCGTATCGATTCCGCGACTGACCGACGTCAATATCAGCGCAGGCGGGCTCAGTTTCCTGTCTCCGAGGCCGTTCGACGTGAATGCCGTTCTGGTGCTCCGCTTTATCGTTCCTCCCTTTACGTATATTCAAACGCAGGGTCGCGTGATACGCGCGGTTCAGGGCGGTCAGAACGCGGCGGAGTTCAAGATTGCCGTGGAGTTCACCACGTTAACGGCCGATGATCAAGAACATGTCATCCGTCATATCCTTCGCACGCAAGCGGAGCAATTGCGCGCCAGAAAGGCCGAGCACGAGGTTTAGCGGGCAGGCGGGACTATGCCGCCGGCGGCAGCCCCGTCGAGGTGATAAAGATGATCGAGCAGCGCCCCTGCAGCGAGGCGGAGCGCGGCCGCAGAAGGGGCGGCTGGATCACCTTCCACAACCGGTAGAAACGCGCGGACTGAGCGGGTCATGGCGGGATCCTCCGGCAGCTCGCCGAGCATGGTCAGCTCGCCGCCGACGTACTCTTTGAGCAGCCGCTTTAGCTGTAGGATATTGACGCGCGACCCCCCCGATACACGATTGACGATAAGAAGAGGTTGAAATCCTTCCAGCAGGCGCCCGGCGGTTTCATGAGCATGAGGATCTGCTGCCCGTACCTGTGCGACGACTTCTTCCACACTCCCGAAATCACGATCGGACAGGGCTTCGCTGACGGAGCCGCGAGCCAGAAACCCGGACAAGACCCGGCGGATTGCCGCCAGCTTGATGAAACGGTAGAGATCCAATACCGACGTCGGATCCGGCGTCGCCACGGTGAGGTAGTAGTCGGCCATAAGAAAGAAATCCAGGGAATGGTAATTGGTGCCGGCGCCGATATCGATGAGGATGATATCGGCGTCTACCCGCCGGAAGTGCTTGATGAGGCGCTGTTTCTTTGCAAACGGTAGATTCGCGGTCGCCAACGTCTCACCGGTGCCGGGGATGATTCTGAGGCCTGGATGGGCGGCCGTCGGCTCGGCAACGGCCTCGAGACTGTCGACCCGCCGGTGGATGAAATCCGTCAGGGTCAGTCGCGGACGGAGCATTCCAAACAGGATATGGGCATCGGCCCCACCCACATCAAGGTCGGCGAGCACGACGCGTTTTCCACTTTTGGCCAGCAACAGCGCGAGGTTCGCGGCGATGACGCTTTTCCCGACGCCGCCTTTTCCGGAGCCCACGGATATGATGATCGCCATTCCGGCGCGTTCCTCTCAGTTGCAGTCCATCGTCTGCTTTTCATCGGTTGTTTGTTCTCAAACCTTAACCGACCTGGATCTTCGCCCTGATTGTCGTCGGTCCGGCGACAGCTCGGCCCCACCATTTCCATCCGGATGGGTGATTTAAGTTTGCGACATCCCGTACCGATAACGACATCCGTCAAGAACGATGCAATGGCAACAATAACGGGCACGAACATGGACGGAAATGCACAGTCGGACAGCGAAATTTTGACCGTTCTGGAAGTGGCTCACTTCCTGCGGGTGCCGAAATCGACGGTCTACAAGCTGGCGCGCCTCGGGCAACTACCTGCTTCCAAAATCGGCAAGCATTGGCGGTTCCTGCGGCGCGATATCCATGACTGGGTCCACGACCGCGGATCACAAGCCTAAGAGGCAATCCGGCGGACGCCCCGATTCACGGAACAAAGATTCTCCCCGAGAAACCTTTCCGGTACGCTGTCCGGTTTTTGCAGGACCGGCAAAGACGAGAGGCCATGAGCGATCGTAATACGGTGAAGAAATCCGACGGAACCTGCACGGTCCTGGGCATGGATACATTCAAGCACTTGCGGGATCTGATCTATGAGCACACCGGAATTCATTTTCAGGAGAGCAAGAAATATCTCCTGGAAAGCCGTCTCCATCCGCGTCTTCGCGCCTGCCGCTGCGATACGTTCGAAGCCTACTTAAACTTCTTACGATTCGACGCGTATCGGGACCGCGAGTTCGCGGAGCTCTATACGGTGATCACGACCAATGAAACCTACTTTTATCGTGACGAGGCTCAACTCGACACGTTCATGCGCGTGATCGTGCCGGCGGTCATGAAGCAGAATCAGGATACCAAGCAACTGCGAGTCTGGAGCGCCGCCTGCTCGACGGGCGATGAACCCTATACCCTGGCTCTTCTGCTGCGGGAGTATCCTCCCTTGGCCAACTGGTCGATCGACATTCTCGCCACCGACATCAGTGAGAACGTGCTGGAGACGGGACGCAAAGCGACATACCGGGCGCATGCGCTGCGGAAAGTGCCGCCGGCTCTGCTGGCGAAGTACTTCACGGGCGGCAAGGACGAATACCATCTCGTGCCTCACGTCAAGAACCTGGTTCGGATGATGAATCTCAACCTCTATGACCGGCCGCGGCTCAAGCTGATTCGCGGGATCGATGTCATTTTCTGCCGGAACTGCCTCATCTATTTCGATCATAAGGCGAAAGACCAGATCATCGCCGATATGCGCGGAGCTTTGCGCGCAGGCGGCTATCTGATTATCGGATTTTCGGAAACGTTGCATGACAAGAATGCCTTGTTTCGACCGATCCATGCCGGCCGTTCGGTGTTTTACGAGAAACTCTAAGGAGGATGTCCATGCCTGCCGATCTCAATATGAAGGTGCTTGTGGTGGATGACATGTCCACCATGCGTCGCATTGTGAAGAACATTCTCAAACAACTCGGTTTCACCAATCTGGAAGAAGCCGAAAATGGTCAGGATGCGCTCGGCAAACTCAACGCGGACAATTACGGTTTTGTCGTTTCGGATTGGAATATGCCCGTCATGATGGGAATCGACTTGCTGCGGGCCATCCGGGCGGATGAAAAGCTCAAGCATATCCCGGTCCTGATGGTGACGGCCGAGGCGCAGAAGGAGAATCTCATGGAGGCCATTCAAGCCGGCGTCAGCAATTACATCGTCAAGCCGTTTACCGCCGAGACGATGCAAGAGAAGATCAACAAAATCTTCAAATAGCTCGAAGCGAGGCACGACGATGACACCAACCGGCACGGCTCAGCGGGCATCGCATCAAGCCGATAATGGCAAAGACGGCAATGTGCAGCTGTATGAAGAACTCGGCGAACTCGCCCGTTTTATCGACACTACCATGCGGACGCTATCCCAATTCAGCGCGCCCGTCAGCTCGACGACGGAACAGCTGCCGCAAGCGTTGACGCATCTCAGCGACCTCAAGCTGC
>DASSBQ010000270.1:0-2512 GCA_035698625.1 Nitrospiraceae bacterium | reverse complement strand
GCCAAGAAGCCCCATCGCTTTGCCGGATTATTGAAGAGCCGGGCGCCTGTCACGCCTACGCCGCGGGTCCTCGAGCAATTCAGCCCGGAATCCCTCCGCGTGGCCGAGACGGTCGGCGTGCTGCCTCTGTTGAATGACCTCGCGGACCTGAACGCGTCCCGCCCTGATAACATCATGGGTATTTTGGTGCGCCGACAATTGCTCACCGAGCGTACTCAGCTGGCCCTGCTGGAGATTGCTTCGACCACGGCGGAAATTATCTGCGAACGGGACCGAGCCGACCAATTGGCCGACCGGATCGATGAGATCGACGGGGCGCGCATCAAGCAACTCACGATTGGGTCCATTGTGTTGGGCGGGATCGCGGCCATCGTGACCGGAGGAATCGGGCTTGCCGGAGGGGTCAGCACGGCCGCCGACGCTTCGACGGTGGGCGGCGGGGTGTTGGCCTCCTGGCTTGGGGTGTCTGCTCTGTTTGTCCAGTCGGAAGTGGAGCTACACCATGACCGCAATATCCTCAGCGAGCTATGGGACGATCCCGACGAGCCCGAAATCTTTTCGCCGATCGTATGGCGCTATCTCCACCGTTCGCCCGATTCGACTCGTGAATCTCCGCGCACGGAAGTCTTGAACGCGTGGCGCCAGAAGGGCCGACTGGGGCAGGAAGGAACCGATGACGAGCAGCAACGGCGTGAACTGTTTTTCAGCGCAGGGGGCCGCTACGCCTCGCCCGAGCTGCGCGCCCGCGCCTCGATGCTGGAGACCTTGGAGGCCTCCTTGCGCCTCATGCACGAAGAGCTGGAGGTCCTTATTCGAGAAGTCAGCGAGATGTCTGAATCATTCTTTGCCTCTCCTCTTCCCTTCTAGCTTCAACGATGCAGCCTGCCCGATGGATGGCTAAGTAGTTTGTTTTACTACGCAGTTGTAGCAGCCCATCTTGCACCTTGTATAGGCGCTATGACGGCACTAAGGTAAAGCATGGGTTACCGGTCCGACAGAATGAGCAGCGGCGGAACGCCAACGCAGGAACCGAAGCGCCAAGGAGCCGTCCGTATTCTGATTGCGGATGATCACGACGCAGTACGTCAGGCCATCCGTGAGTTTGTCGAGTCCTGCCAGGAATTCGCCGTGATCGGCGAAGCCCACGACGGAGCGGGGGCGGTCGAACTCGCCCGCCACCTCCATCCGAACATCGTGTTGATGGATTTCCACATGCCGGTGATGGACGGCAGCGAAGCGACCAGAGTGATCCGTCGCGAGTTGCCCGATGTCAGTGTCATCGGCCTGTCGGTCCATCCCCATACCGAGGCACTCATGCGTCATGCCGGCGCCTGCGCTCACGTACAGAAAGAGGAACTGGTGACGGAGCTGTATCCCGCTATTTTCACCGCGCTCGAGACGAAGCGCCTTTGATACGACCCCACCGCGAATTCCCGGGACATCCCCGGTTGATCTAACTCGATTGAACTCCTACAGTCGGAATGGGTGTGCCTTTCATCAGCGCACCGAGTCTCATTGTTTGCCGAACGGACCTCAATAGTCATCGCCTCATGGAAGAGATGGAGTTAGTCAATAAACCACTGGTGCGTGCCTGGGCCCAGTGGGCGCTGGTTTGGCTGACCGTCTTTCCCTTCGTCGGCATCCTCGTCTCGATCCAATTTCATAATCCCGAATTCCTGGGCGGCATGCCTTGGTTCACGTTCGGCCGGCTGCGGTCGGTTCATTTAGGCGGCGTGCTGTTTGGTTCCTTCACCTCGGCTTTCATTGCTCTCCTCTATTATTTCGTCCCGCGCCTGTGCGGCACGCCAATGTACAAGGTCGCGTGGGGATGGTGGCTCCTCTGGGTCTGGAACGCGTTCCTCCTGCTCGGCTCGCTGTCGCTCTTCATGGGGTACATGGTCGGGGTGGAGTACGCCGAGTACGAATGGCCCCTGAACCTGATGCGATTCGTCGTGGTGGCGACCGTGGCGATGCAAGTCGTCGGCACGATCCTGCGCCGCCGCGCATCACGATTCTACGTGTCCCTCTGGTACACGCTTGCCGCCGGCATCTGGACGATTTTCAATTTGCCGCTCGGTGCGGTCTTGCTGCCCTATGGCCCGGTCAGCGGGATCAACAGTGCGGCGATCCATGGCCTGTACATGCATAATCTGGTGGGCTTGTGGATCACGCCGGCGGGACTGGCCACGATTTACTATTTCCTACCCTTGAGCGCCAAGAACGCGCTCTACAGTCACAAGCTGTCGCTCTTGGGATTCTGGACGCTGGCCCTGTTTTACCCGCTGACCGGCACGCATCATTATCTCTACAGTCCCATTCCTCACTGGACCCAGACGGTCGCCGTCGTCCACAGCCTGTGGATGATCATCCCTGTCTTCACGGTCATCGTGAATTTCTTCGGCACCATGCTGGGGCGCTGGGGCGCCGTCCTGGGGGGAGGCGGGGCGGACAATTATGCAGCGAAATTTCTTATGATCGGGGTGGTCTATTACCTCATCGGCAGTTTTCAAGG
>DASSBQ010000269.1:0-3489 GCA_035698625.1 Nitrospiraceae bacterium | reverse complement strand
CACCTTGGATTGCCCGGCCCGGATGCGCCACTCCTTGTCTTTTGTCAGAAAGAAGTCCGCATACCAGTCTCTCAATTGAGCGACGTGACCGGAACCGCCGATCGTCGACGCGAAGTCCGGTTGGATATAGACAAACAGCCGCTCATGTATTTCGCCGCTCAAGATGACGCGGGCGCGCCGCAGGAAGAATCCTTGGTTGTCGCCGATCGACTTATCGCCCTGATCGCTAAGCAAGTATCCGTTCGGGTTGCCTAGACGGTTGTACCGCATTTGCGCATACCCGCGGACGCTGATTTTTTCGTACCATTTCGGTTTGACCGGCGTATCTCCCACCCCACGGCTTTCTTCAAAAATTTTCGCCTCACGCCTCTCCTCCTCTGCTTTCAATTCCACCCATTCATCAATCGTCATCTGCCCCTTTTCAAGCATGAGGTCTTCGAGCGTTCCGCCAATTGCCCATCCAGGCACCGTAAGAATGATTGTTATCATCGCGCATACATTGATCCAGGACCGGAACGAATCTCGCCGCATGTGTGCCCTCCCCATATTGGTTCTCGCTGTCTTTGCGCGGGAAGGTAGCGGCGCCGCGTTACGTATCGATTACGTAGCTCTGTGGCTGTCGTTAATTGTTGATGGCCGGGCGGAAGAACAATTACGGAGTGGTGTGGACGGTGAAGGCTGAAAGCATTTGCGCTTCACCGCGATGCGGACCGAGCCATGCCCGAGCCGGCCGAGAAAATATGCATCTCGGCGAGGTGACAAAGTCTCGGGGGAGGTGCTTCCAAGAGTTGCAAGCGACCGATGACGAAGTGAAATACTTTCCGATCATTAAAATGAATTTTACCATTCATTAACATGAAGATGATTCCATCGTTATCCAGAGAGAGTACACGTAGCGGTATTAAGTTAGTCTCGCATTCTCCCTCGGCCCGTATAACGAGTACGGAGGTGTCCCATGGGAATTCAGGCCCAAGAGACCCAAGTCAATGAAGCCATGGTCCTGGAACTCCTCAGCCATGAGCGGTCCATCAGCCTAGAAGCTGTCGTTGACCTGCTTCCCCAGATGAGCTGGAATCAGGTCTTTCAATGTGTCGATTCGCTCAGTCGCCGAGGAGAGATTATTCTGCTGCGCCACGGATTTGATTATGAACTCGTCGCGATGTCCAAGCCGCATGACGCACCGTGCTCGGTGTAATTGACGATAGTGCTGTTCATCGCAACTTTAGAAAAAGTTAACACTCCTGTAACAATGCCGTGTTCTTTTTGCAATCCGGCCGATTTATTGTGGACCGGATACACCCACACAGGAGGATCAATATGGCGAACCCTGCGCAAACTCCGAAACGGTCCTACCTCCGGTCGGCCATAACCGGCGGCAGGACTTTGAGCTGCATGCTGCTGTTTCTAGCGATCGGCTTCGGTTATGTCCATGCAGAACAAAGCGGACCGTTTGCCGGCTTGGCGGTTGATTCGGCGCTGGAACGATACAACGCGGCGGCTCAAGTAAGCGGCGGGTTCAAGGTCCATGGGTCCGACACCATGCACGCCCTGATGCGGCGCTTGGTGCTGGAGTTTCAATCTCGTCAACCCAAAGTAGCGATCGATCTCAGGTCCGGCGGATCGACCAAGGGTATCGCTGAATTTCTGGAGGCTGCTCCACCCGGCCGCATCGTCGTCACGGAGGAACGGGCGAAGCAGGCCCTGCTGGTGAGCAGTTCCCGCGAACTTTTGGATTCCGAAATCAAGCGATTCTCCACGCAGCGAGGCTATGAGCCGCTCGCCATCCCCATCGCGGTCGATGCCGTCGCCCTGTACGTGCACAAGGATAATCCCGTGGCCGGCCTCACCTTGGATCAAGTTGATGCGATTTTCTCGAACACTCATTCCCGCGGATATAAGAAGAACCTGGCAACTTGGGGCGATCTCGGCTTGGGCAACGGCTGGGAAAACGCGGAAATCCGGTTGTATGGCCGTGACCGCAAGTCCGGTACGAGGGCGTTCTTCCAGGAACATGTCCTGGCAGGCGGAGATTTCAAGGCGTCGTTGCAGGAGGAACCGGGCGCCGCTTCGGTGATCTTGGCCATGAGCCGCGATCAACTCGGCATCGGCTATAGCGGGATCGGCTTGCAGGCCTCCAGTGTGCGCATCGTGCCTTTGGCCGAGATCGACGGCATGCCGTTCATTATTCCATCGGCCGCGACAGTCGCCGATCAGACCTATCCCCTTCGACGGATTCTCTATCTCTACCTCGATAAAGCGCCGGGCGCGCCGCTGTCGCCGGCTGTGCAGGAATTCATCACCTTTGTGAAGAGCCGTGAAGGCCAGGAAGCAGTCGTCAAAGCCGGCTTTTATCCGCTGCCGATCGACCAGGTGGAAAAGATCTCGGTGGCATTGGGCTCCTTGTCTCCCTCGGGCGGTTCATCGAAACAATAACAGAAGCAGCTAGTCGGGAATCACGTCAGGGAGACGGTTTTCGAGCGGGAGGCGACTTGGGTTTTGAGCGACCAAGCTCGCGTTGCAGCCGTGCCAATTCTTCTCTCAACTCGTGCAGCTGCCGAGTTTGCTCGTTCAACCGATCGCGCAAATCGAGATTCGACTGCGTCAATTCTCGAATTTGCAGTTTGAGATCCTGCGGAGAGCCGGCGGTAATCGCCGGTTCATCGGTTGTCGAGCCGGCCTGATCGGCAGCCGAGGCTTTGCTTCCTGCTTCCACCGGACGCGCGCCGTTCCGGGCCAGTATGGCGGTCGGGCTGAGAGAGACATGGACCGTTTCGAACGGCGCCCAATCCGGCTCCTTTGACGGCGGAACGTCGGCCGGTTTATACGGCGCGCCCACCCAGAGTTTCATTCCTTTGGTATCACGCACATCCTTTTCATCACCCCCGGCGGTGTCCGCTTTGGCGAAGGCTTTATGATCGGTCACCACGACATGCAGATAAGAGTCTCGGATAAAAAGCGATCCGGCCGTCCCATCCCCGTACGCCGATTTTGGGTTCGGCAGAAAAAAGAATACCCGGTCTTTTGGACCAGCCCGTCGAAAGGCTTCGGCGATAGGAGCCGCAACCAGGCGAAACTCCGTGTCGTCGAACAACGGAATCTGCCTCGGGGTTTCGAAGTATCCGACGAGCGTCCCGCTCCATCCGCTGACGCGAATCGCACTCAGCAAAAGAACCACGTGTTCCGTCGTCATCTCAATGGGATGGGTATTCAGCGCGGGCGGTGAGACGCGTGTCACCGACGGATCAGGCTGGAAACCGATCTGAATCCCCTCGCGGTCATAGAGGATCGTGCCGCGGCTCAGGAGTTGGCATCCTGTCGACCCAAGACAGGCGATGACGATCGCAACCATGGCGGCGCCCGACACGCCGGCCCGCAGAGCCGCATTGCCCGCTACTCGCATATGAATTGAATTCCCCACAGGCGGTCCGTTCCCATTTGGCCGCGCCAGGCGCGATAGGCTGCCTGGCTGACTTTGGGAATCTCTCCTTC
>DASSBQ010000268.1:0-20257 GCA_035698625.1 Nitrospiraceae bacterium | reverse complement strand
AATGGGCTGTTGCGTGTGACGAGACGGGCGGCCGGTATCCGAGGCTGTTCTATTTCCTGAGCTCGATGAGAAAGTCGGCTAACGAGATCATGGTAATGTCCGCATGGTGCTTGAGTGCTAGGAGATGGCGATCTCCCGAGACCACGTATTCGGCTTGTGCGGCCATCGCACACTCCAGAATCCGATTGTCGGGCTCGTCTTTAAGGACATGGAGGGTGGGTCGGGGCCTTAGCACTGTCGCAGTCTGACCGATATCGTGAATCACTTCTCGGACTCTCTCTTCTGCCCAATCAAACTTTGTTTGGAGGACTCTGGCGGTTTCAGTCAGAATCGCCACCGAAGTGAACAACTCGAACGTGCCTCGGATAGCTTCGACATAGGCGTCTTCAGCGTTCCCTCCCGGAATAGCGAGGGCCGAAACATAAATGTTGGTGTCGAAGACAACGCGCACGTTCAGCGGCCTTGAAACACCAACTTCTCCACGTCAGTCTCGGTCAGGACACCCTTTTTCTTGGCTTTTTTTACGCCATACCGTTGCAGCTCGTAAAATCGCTCTTCCCGACGGCGGCGTTCGTAGGCGGTGAACATCTCACGGAAGAGCTGACTCTTGTTCTTGGATTCCGCTTTAGCCAGCTTTTCGAAATTCTCCGCGAGATTGGAGGGAAGCGAAACAGTAACCGGAACACGCGTTTGTTTCATCGGGTCACCCCTGTATGACAAAATCATACAGGGTGGAGAGCGCTGCGTCAATCTCGGCGTTCACTCGATTGGCAAGTTGAGCACAAAGTCGCGCGTCCTATTGCAAGAGTGACTGGCTCGTAGGTCGTGCTCAATCAACTAACCGACGCGCAGGCGGAGTGGTTGCGAGAATCGCTCAGTTCAGTTCTAGAAGTGATGAATGGCCAGCGAGCGTTCGAACACACAGATGGTGCCGCTGCCGCTCAATACGTTGTCGGCCCACCGTATCTTCGCGACATGTGTCCCGGGCGCAATCGGGTCCGTTACAAAGGTAAACCCATGCGTTCCATTCGAAACGGAGGCGGCGGTTCCCTCGTGTACGAGCACGCCGCCATTTGTGCTTGTCACGTCCACGCGATTGTTGTCGATTTCAAGAAAGATGAAGGCGCCGGCCGGGTTGCCGGAGGTCGGCTTGGCCCAACTCCCGACGAACGTTACGACGATACTCTGAGGGCTGTCCCCGCCCTGAACGAAGCTCTTGAATGTGCCGGGCATGTCCGCGACGCTGTTGTCGTTGCTGGTGCGACAGACTAAGTCGTCGACGACGGCGGCGGTGATCTTCGACACAGGCGCCGTGACCGTTACGGTCGGTGCACAGGCAGGAAGGACAAGGCACCCCAGCAACAGAGACACAGGGGCGAACCATGGCATGATGGTGGCCTTGCTATGCCGAAATTGACGCATGGCCTATCTCCTTTGCTGAGTATGTGTAAGTAGTCTGCTCAACATACCTCGCTGATGAGAACATGCACACATCATACCTTCCTCGGTTTTGCGGTGGTCTTCTCATTGATATGGAAAACTACGCGATTACATATCCCGTTGCACCGGAGGGAATACGGTAGGCTTAATAACCCCGCGGGGTGTTGTATCGAGTCAGATACTGTGCGGTACCGGTTCGGATACGTGTTCTTGTATCATTTTTTTTGACACAGCATCTGGTCACCAGGTTGACGAACACGAGGTTGAGGGATATTGAGACCACCTGAGGAAAACCGGTCGGGAAGCCCATTATCAGCGGGCGCCGTTGGACGGTGGATTAATTATTGTCGTCCAGCACTTCCCGGATCTTGCGCAGCAAGGCATCCAGTTCATACGGCTTTGCGATAAAGGCCTCGATTCCGTGTTCAACACCCTGCCGTGATGTCCCATGCTCGGTATAGCCCGACATATATAAAACCTTGAGATTCGTATTTTGGCCGCGCAGTGTTTCCGCAAGTTGCCGGCCGCTCATGCCCGGCATGACGACATCGGTCAGTAGAATTCGTATCTGCTCTCTATGCTGATCGCTATGGTGTAACGCCTCCGCGCCATTCGCGGCCGTTATGACGGCATAGCCGGCGCTCGTCAAAAGTTCCTTGAGAAGGCGTCGCACGGATTCCTCATCTTCGACGACCAGAATCGTCTCAGTCCCGACGGGTGACATCACGGGTTGACTAGGCGCGTGCGTTTTCTCCTCTGATGCATGCGACACACCGTCCAATCTCGGCAGTTCGATGCAGAACAGGCTGCCATGTCCCACGGTGCTTTCAACGGTAATCACCCCGGAGTATTGCTGCACGATGCCGTATACGATCGAAAGACCCAAGCCCGTACCTCGCCCCGGCCCTTTAGTGGTAAAGAAGGGTTCGAAGATATTTGCCATAGTCCGCTCATCCATGCCCACTCCTGTATCGCTGACCAACAGGCGGACCATGGGTGTCGGTTCATTCACGGCATGGGTTTCGATCTTCAGAATGCCTCCCGCCGGCATCGCGTCCCGCGCATTGACGGCCAGGTTCATGACGATTTGGTCGATTTGCCCGGGATCGGCTTTTACCCGCGGGAGTGAAGAATCAAGATCGGTGATGAGGGTGATATGCTCGCCGATCAATCGTCTCAACATCCCGCTCAGCTGCGTGATCGTCGCGTTCAAATCGATCTCTCTGATCTGAGGGATCTGTTTGCGGCTGAAAGCCAGGAGTTGCTGGGTCAGTGAAGCCGCTCGGGTGGCTGCTTTGAAGATCTCGTCAACCGGCCCGAATCCGGGATCGTTTTCATCGAGACGACTCCTCAGCACCTCGCTATAGCCGAGAATCGCTGTGAGCAAGTTGTTGAATTCATGCGCAACCCCTCCTGCCAGTCGGCCGACGGCCTCCATCTTGGCTGCGTGCCGCATACGCTCCTCAAGCTGTTTCCGCTCGGTAATGTCGACGACGGCCGCCAGGACACCTTGGCCGCCGAGTGCGCGTACCGGAGTCAATCCGACCTCGACGGGAAAAGTCGTGCCGTCCTTTCGTAAACCATGCAGTTCCCGTCCGGCTCCCATGGGTCTCGTCTCCGGCGCCACGAAAAATTCGGACCGCCACACGGCATGTCCGGTCCGTACCGGCTCCGGCAGAAGAATCTCGATCGAGTGCCCCAACAGCTCCGATCGTCTGTAGCCGAATTGCCGTTCGAGCTCGGTGTTGACCAAGGCAATCGTTCCTGTGTCGTCGACCATAATAATGCCGTTTGGAGCGGATTCGACGACCAGCCGAAAGCGCTCCTCTGCCTGCCGCCGCGCCGTCACATCGACCGCCACGCTGCTGACCAGCCTTCGGCCATCGGCCGATGGACCCAACGGAGCGGTGTAGAAATGCCATCTTCGAATGCCTCCATCCTTCGTCGTGACCGGCCACTCGCCATTATCGACGCTGTGGTTCAGGTTATACAGATGATCGATATAGGATTGGTCGGCATGATTGCCCGCGCCGTGGGCTTGTTGCGTCCAGGCACGGACGGTCGGGATGTCTTCAATCTGATATCCACTAAGATCCGTCCAGGCTTGGCTTACCAGTATGACTGCATCGTCCTCCGCGTGAATCATCATCGGCACGGGCGAGTAGAGAACCGCGCGGCGGAACCGCTCCTCGCTGTCGCGCAAGGCGCGGTCCGCCCGCTCATATTCTGCCACTTGCTCGGCAAGCGCTTGGTTTGCCACGGCCAACTGCCTTGTTCGTGCCTGGATGCGCCCGTCGAGATCATCGTACGCAACTTTGAGCGCGGCTTCCGCCTTGCGGCGTTGATCGACCTCCGCCAATAGCTCGCGGTTGAGCCGTTCCAGTTGCGAGGGACTCGGTAACGCCAATGCTTTTGGAACGAGCGGGATCAAGAGAATCGCCGTCACGACGGAAACGCCGGCCGTCATGAGCTTCACCACGCCGTCCAGCCAATACACCGGCTCCCATAGCGTCCAGATCCCCAGCACATGAGTCGTGCCGCATCCGAAAATGAACGCCCCGAAGAGCAGGAACATCCAACGAAACGCCAGATCGCGCCGTTTGTATACGAAATAGCCGAGAATGAAGGGAATGGAATAGTAAGAGAGGACGATAATGCCGTCAGAGACGGCGTGGAGCCAGATAAGGTCGGAGTCCCATAAGAGACATTGTCCGTGCGGGAGAAAGGGTGACAAAACAAGGGTCGCAACCAATCCTTCCATGCGGGTCTCCTCCTGAACTTTCAGCGCTACAGGCGTTCCTAATGGCCTGTAGGGTGCAGTGCGGAATGTCGTTAAGATGTGGTTGAAACGCAGTTCAAGCGAATAGACGAATGTGGTGCGTACGTAATAGACAAAATGCTTCAGTTTTGGTGCCAGGTCAATGAAAGTCGGAGATTCGAGCGACGCGCTCGTGAATCCGTTTCATTTGCCGGGCGCTTGTCTCATAAAGCAGAGCTATGTTGCGCCGACCGAATGCCACGACGCGATGATCGGAGCATTCTGCAAAGTTACGGTAGGAGGCAAGGGAATGGGCGGAAAAAGGAAGATCAAGTGATCAAGTGACCGGGAGCGAGCCCTGACAAAGGAGTGAGAAAAGCATGTCGTGAAGGAAGGATGCGCGACGCGGGGTAGATGGTTCCAGTCATACGCGTCGTCCGTTGCGTTCACATTTCCACGTGGCTAGACTGCATCGAGTGAACATTCTGTACCTCACGTCACGACGCGCATGGTTCCGTAGAGCAAGGAAAGGGGTGAATCAATGTCCGAACACAAGATCACGCTGGAATGGAAAAGAGAAACCGAGAGCTTTACCTATGATACCTACAATCGAGACCATGTAGTGGTCTTCGAGGGCGGCTCGCGGCTTGCCGTATCGGCGACGCAGGCCTACCGTGGCAATCCTGCACTCGCGAATCCTGAAGAAACCTTTGTCGCCTCGTTATCGAGCTGCCATATGTTGACGTTCCTCGCGGTGGCGGCGAAGAGGAAGTTTATCGTGGATCGCTACAGCGACCAGGCGGTCGGGGTTCTAGAGAAGAACGCGCAGGGGAAGCTCGCGGTCACCCGCGTGCGATTGCATCCGGCCGTCAGATTCAGCGGACCGGTCACGCCCACGGCAGAGCAGCTGACCGCGCTTCATGAGGACGCCCACAAGGGCTGCTTCATCGCGAATTCGGTGACCACGGACGTGACGGTCGAAGCAAGGTGACGGACCAGGCGGGCGAGACCTCACTCTATCGCGGACCGGCGTTCTTTTCATACGGATTCCGTCCGTTCTTTTTTGGAGCGGCACTGTTTGCCGGCGCGGCCGTCCCTGCCTGGATCTTTGTGCTGATCCAAGCCGGCGACTCGGCCTTGTTCCATACCGGCCGGCAATGGCATGTGCATGAAATGATCTTCGGCTTTCTGCCGGCGGTGATCACCGGCTTTCTCCTCACGGCGATTCCCAATTGGACCGACCGCCCGCCGATCAGGGGCGGGGAGCTGATCTTGCTGAGCAGCCTATGGTTGGCCGGCCGCCTCGTGATCGTTGTTCCGTGGCCTTCGCCCCTTCTGTCCGCCGTGGTGGACGGGGCTTTTCTCGGTGCGCTGGCGGGGCTGGTCTGGCGCGAGATTGCCACCGCGAAGAGTTGGGGGCATGCGCCGATCGGAGGAATTATCACTCTCTATGCCGCAGCCAACATTGTCTTCCATGCGCTGGCTCGAAGCGGCGGAGAGACGGACCTCGCCGAGCGAATGGGGCTGTCCTTGATCATGATGTTGCTGGCGGTGATCGGCGGCCGCATCACGCCGAACTTCACCCGCGAATTTCTGGGCGGGCGGCGCCTCGCGAAGCAACCCGCGCCGTTTTCTCGCTTCGACGGTCTCTCCATTGCTGCGGTCGGCATCGCTGCTCTGGCCTGGATTGTCGCGCCGGAGGGCACTGCCACCGGATGGATCTTGGTCGCAGCCGGCATCATGAATCTCAGCCGCCTTGCGCGCTGGTACGGGTGGATGACCTGGCGTGAGCCGTTGGTGCTGATGCTCCATGTGGGTTATGGATGGCTTGCGATTTCGCTGCTTTTGCTGGGAGCCGCAATTCTCGGAGTCGGCCTGTTGCCTGCGGATGCGGTGCATGCGCTCACAACGGGCGCGGTCGGCGCGATGACGTTGGCGGTGATGACCCGCGCCAGTCTGGGCCATACCGGACGGGAGCGGCATGCCGGTCCCATGACCGTGGCGCTGTACACGCTGGTCAACATCGGCGCATTGCTGCGCGTGTTCGGTCCGGCGACCGACCTTCCGATCCATCTCATGCTCGGTTTGGCTGCTGCCTGCTGGAGCGGCGCCTATCTGCTGTTTGCCGTCATATATGGACCGTTTCTTTTCCGGCCGAGCCTCGATGAATGAGGATTGGGAGGTTGACAGCGTCTTTCTCAACACGTAGCCTAGTCCGATGCCGGCCTCATTCGGTCAGACCCCTTCCATGCAGGCGACGTTTCGGCCAGGCAGATCCGACGATGCAAGGGCCTGCGGCCTTGTGTTCCATGAGGCCTTCAAGTGCATCGCCGAGCAACATAACTTTCCTGTCGACTTCCCCGAACTGGAAACAGCGGTCGGCATCCTCACGATGATTCTTTCACGGGACGATGTGTACTCCGTCATCGCCGAGACGGACGGGACCATCATCGGGAGTAATTTTCTGTGGGAAAGCGATGCAATTGCCGGGGTAGGGCCGATTACGGTCCAGCCGTCGGTGCAGAATGGCTCGGTCGGGCGCCAATTGATGGAGCGCGTCGTGGATCGTGCCCGCGCCAAGCGGTTTGTCGGGGTGCGGTTGGTTCAGAGCGCGTATCACAACCGCTCGCTTTCTCTTTATACCAAGCTGGGATTCGATGCGCGCGAACCGCTCTCGGTGATGCAGGGGCCTCCGCTCAACCTTCGGCTTCCCGGCTATGACGTACGGCCGGCGAAAGAAAGCGATCTTGATGCCTGCAATCGCTTGTGTCTCCAAGTGCACGGGATGGAGCGCGGACGCGAGCTGCTCGGCGCCATCAAGCAAGGGGGCGCCATGCTGGTCGAACATGATGGCGCCATCACGGGCTATGCGACGTTGATCGGATTTTTCGGACATGCCGTCGGCCGGACGAATGAAGAACTGAAAGCCTTGATCGGGGCGGCGCCGGCGTTCCAAGGGCCGGGCTTCATGCTTCCTACGCGTAACGGCGAGTTGTTCCGCTGGTGTCTGAAGCATGGATTGCGCGTGTCCTATCCGACGACGTTGATGAGCCTTGGTCTGTACCAGGACCCGTCCGGCACGTTCCTTCCGTCTATTCTGTACTGAACTCAGTATCCATGCAGGCTCTGGAATTAAAAGTTCCCCCGCTCGTCGTGGGAATGATCGTCGGCGGGCTCATGTGGCTCACCAAGCGGGCGGTACCGGTCTTGGGATTCACGTTTCCGGGACGCCGGCCGTTTGCCATTATCCTGGCGATTGCAGGCGCGGCCATTATCGTAATGGGCTTTGCCTCGTTCCGGCGTGCTAAGACGACCGTCAATCCGATGAAACCGGACAGTGCCTCATCCTTGGTGGTGTCCGGCATTTATGACCTCACCCGCAATCCCATGTATCTGGGGTTTCTCGTGATCCTGGTCGGGTGGGCATTTTTCTTATCAAACGCCCTTGGCTTCATATTTCTGCCGTTGTTCGTTCTGTACATGAACCGGTTCCAGATTGAACCGGAAGAACGGGCGCTCGCTTCATTGTTTGGAGAGGCCTTCGCGTCCTATCGATCGCGTGTGCGGAGATGGCTGTAAGCAAATGGAGAGAATACGTTCATGAGTTCAGAGTCGCCGCTGCCGGAACCGATGCCGCCGGGGCGCCTGACCGGATATCTTAAGGAAGACCATCGGCGGCTTGACGAGTTGTTGCGATCGGCCTCGACTGACCCACATTACATCGATGCCGAGGCCTACGGACAGTTTCGCGCCGGCCTGCTTCGGCATATCGGCATGGAAGAAAAGATTCTTCTCCCGGCGATGCAGCGACTGAATGGCGGATCGCCTCTGCCGGTGGCTGCGAAGCTCCGGCTGGATCATGGTGCGCTCGCGGCTCTGCTCATGCCGACGCCGACGCCGGCAATCATCAACACCATCCATGGCATTCTCGCGGAGCACAATGCCTTGGAGGAAGGAGTCGGGGGCTTGTATGAGCTGTGTGATGGATTGGCCGGTGCGGAAGTGGAGCCACTGCTTGCGAAACTCCGGGCTGCGCCGGGAGTGACGGTCATGCCGCACAATGACAGTCCGGCCGTGATGAATACCGTGCGGCGGACGTTGGAGCGAGCCGGCTATACGGCCTCGCTCTAGCAGGCTGCCGAAAAAGCGATTCTGTACCCGGCAAATCGACCTTTCGGATACTCATGATAATGGAGAATACGATGAAGGATGTTCAAAAAGGCCTTCCGGCGAGGCCGCAGCAAGGTCCACGGCGCGAAGAATAATGAGCGCCATGTTTGTGGACGCCGGCGAGTTGGTGAGCCGGCAGTTCTTGAAGGCGAAGCGTACTCATTCTTACCCGGCCCGCCTCGAGCCGCCGAGACGAGCTCTTCTCCCGGGTCCGTACGTTGAGCCTCTGAGCGCAGCGAGAACAAAGCTGGAGGCCTTTTTCAACATCCTGCTAATTGTTCATCGAATCGGAAGATATGCTAGGATAGGGCATGTCCACGGAGAGCAAACCGATCAAGCCGGCGGGAAAAAAAATCGTGCTGGAAAAGGCGCGCGCCGGTGAAATCATCGCCGCGTTGAAGATCGTGGAAACCGACGTGCGCCGCGCGAAGGCTGCCGTGGTTTCCGCCAAGCGGATCATAAATCGCAATTCATCGCCTGCCAAAGGACCAGCCGGTGCGGGGAGCACAGACTCGGTCAAGGTCCGCTCTCGCGCCAAGTAGCCGGCCGGCGCCGGAAGCCAAGGCGGTCTTCGTCAATGTCCCCTTCGATGACGCGTACGAGCCCCTCTTCGTCACATTGATAGGGACGCTGGTCTTTCTCGGTCAAGAACCCCATTGTGTCCTCGAACTCACCGAAAAAGGCGATGGCCGGCTGAATCGTCTCATCGAGCTTCTGAGCGGCTGTCGCATGTCGGTCCACGATCTCAGCCGCATCGGCACGCCGGTCAGGTTCAATATGCCGTTCGAGCTGGGCCTCGCCTGTGCGCTCAAGCTGCTGAATCCCGCAGGCTATGAAATCATCGTGGTGGACTCCCGGCCGTATCGCATTGATCGGACACTGAGTGATTACAAGGGCCGCGACCCGCTCGTTCACGGCGGGACGTGTGATGGCATGCTGGCCGGCTTACTCGATACTTTTCAGACGGATATCGAGGATGCTGCCGGAGAATTTCGGCGAGCGACACGCGTCCTGCGAAAGTCGGCCGTGCTCATGAAAGAGCAACTGAAGAGCGGTTCGTTGTTTCGACCCTCGCTGTTTCGGTCAATTGTTGCGGCCGCGACCGACCTTGCAATCGAACGCTCGTTTATCCTGCCGTAAGCTGCGTACCTCCGCGGCGTGGGAGTCCAAGCGGCCGTGACCTCTATCGACCTGCATAGAGTATTAATTCTCAATTCAAAGTTAAGGAAATCGGTATCCAATGGATGAACTGTGTATCCGAATGGATACCGATTTTGCTGAACCAATTATCCATCCTGCTGAAAAAGTACAACAAAATAAGAGATCAATAGGTCGAGATCCTGGCATTAGGGTTGCCTGCGTATTCGAATAGGAATCCTAAGCGCTATGGGTCCTCTTACCGGGGGCTCATGGGTGGTCAGGGGGTAACTGTATTGCGCGCGACATACTGTAATCGTTCTCTTGTGCTATCCGTTGTCCTGATGGCGGTCTCAGGTTGTATCGTGACCGCGAAAGGCGAAGGGGAACACCGTCATCATGTCGTGATTGGGTTCGGTGTTGTATCGACTAACGAAGCGCCGAAACAAGCTATCGTTGCAATCGATGTTAGTGCAGTAGGGATAACCTTGAGTGATCGGCCGGGGCTCAAATTCGGGATTGGATATACGGCCAGCACAGTTGTAACGGTAGCACCGGGCGCGGCTGATGTCCGAGTGGAAATATTTAAGCCATTCAACGGGCCATTCATAGTGAATGTCCCCAGCGCACTGGGCCAGGAACAGAAGGAGGCCTCACATGTTCCGTGATAAAAGGCTGCTGATTGGATATGCCCTTGCGGTAATGGGTGGATTCCAAGGCTGCCACAGTTATACACACTCGGTTATTGCATCTACGGGGACTTCTATCGGTGTCGAAATTTCTCAAAACCCTGCGACTCAGGTTCCTCAGGCCAAGCTGGGGTATCAGCGGGTGGAACTGGCCGTTGTGCCGACGAATCGCTCCGCCGAAAAGACCACAACGGCGGCTAATTCAATGGACAATGGAGCGAAGGATCATGGGGAAGTCATTATGGAATTACGCTATGGAGGCATTTTTGATACCGGGAAATCATCCGGTATTTATCAGCGTTTGGCAGTAGGAGCCATTGCTGTGACCCAGCCCGGCGCTGCCTTCATGTTCGCCCGTAACGCCGAAGGTGAGATTGATCAGTCCGTGGCCGCCGCGATTACAAAGATTCCTGCTCTCGATGTGTCCGCAGAGCACAAGAAAGCACTGATTGCCAGAAAGTTTGCCGAACTCTATGTAGATGCGACAGGAAACAAAGCGTTGTTAGACAACTTTGAAGAAGCAGCAAAAGCGGCAGGCTATCCGGTCTCACAAACAGTGTACAAGGATTATCCCGCATTCCGTGATTTTGCGGGGGATTTGGCTACACCAATCAGTAAGGTTGAATTGGTTCGCAGCAAGCTTGAAGCAAAGGGAATGAAGTTCTAACGGGTCGAACCAATGGAGAGCGATATGGCCACCATGATCAAATTGGCAAGAGTCGATTTAACGCAGACAGCGGATTTAGAACAGGCTATTGATGATGCCTGCACCAATCAGTCCGTTGCAGGGTTCATTTTGGTCTCTACGTTCCTACAAGGAAGCCAGTTGGTGCTCGTATTCCGGCGCTAGCCCAAGAAGGGGCGGCAGCGAATCCAGTTTATCTGAAACAGAATTGTTAGGGGGGAGGACGCCATGCCGGAAAGCACGACGGCAGATCCGGTTCCACCACCGGTAGATAGGAAGAACGACAAGGAAGTCGACGAGCACACTGCCCGTGACGATGGCTCGATTCGGTTGGGTCACGACTGTTTTTGTCTTACATTCCCAGGCGGTTTATTCGACACCATCATGCAAATAGGCGTAATCCATGCTTTGCTGGTCGCAAGACGTCGACCGCCGGATGTTGTCGGGGGTATCTCAATGGGTGCACTGAATTCGGTGATTCTTGCGGAGGTGATGCAGGAACCAACACCGGAACGGCGTGTTGCTCGTCTGCGGACGTTCATTCAGGCCTATCTCGATGCTCCAAGAGAAGTTTATAAGAGCCTTCTTCCGGATACGAACGAGGTAAAAGCCCGGGCGCCTCTCCGGTCGATTGACTTTCCAATTTATCCGAAGCAGGAGCGGGAGAAGAGGGATGAGTCCGTGCGTTCCGTGTATGGTTTCATCAAAGCGGTCAATGACGTGCTTGGGCTTCGGCTGCGGGTCAGCGATTGTACTAAGCTTGCACATGCAGCGCTCCAGTTCACATCAGCAGGCGCCTATGACGCACTGTTCGCCTGGCGAAGACGCGCCGTAGCGAGCTTTTCAATTTGGTTACTTCTCTTTCTCAACCTCTGGCGGCTACGTTCGGTCCTAACACGGTGGCTCTCGGAAGAGCCCACGTTGTTCCCGCAGGGCATAGACGCCGGAGACATGATCAGTGGTATTAGAAACGGGTTAAGCAATATCGTCCGATTCGGCATTTCTTTTGTGATCATGTGGGCATGCTATTTTCTATTGTTTGCAGCCGGAGGCGTAGTTCTCTTGAGCATGTTGATCACGGGATTTGCAATCTATGGCGTCATATTCTCGCCCGCTATTGTATGGTCATGGAATGTATTGACGGGCATGCCGTTCGTTTCATGGAACACAGTCGGGTTCATGGTTCTTCAAGTACTGGTCATCGCAGTGACCATTTACTATGCGACTGTCGCCGTCATGGCCGAGGCTTTGGCTGAATCAAGCCCTAAGCAAAGTCTTACTTTTCGTATGGTGCGGGCTGCTGGTGTTCCTCCCTGTTGCTGCTGGATGGCTGTTCGTGGGCCCGCTCCGACCCAGTGAGGCTATGTGGCGGTTTAATATGGACAATGGATGGATATGGCTTCATCGACTATGCATCGCATCAATTGGAGTGACATGGATTGCGATATGTAATTTTATACTCGATCAGCTGATAAGACGTCCGGGAATGAGCCGAGTCGAAGAGCGGTGTTGGGAGAGACCGACTGCTCTCGCACGACATATTTTCACTCGGCGCAGGAAAGAAAAGCTGGAGCAAGCCATAGAACAGGCTAAACAATCCACAACATTTCGCGTAGTTTACATGTGTCTTACTTGGGCTTGCAGTGTGTCGATTCGAGTGATCTTGCCCAGTGTAATTATCTATGCCGGGTATATCATCTATGTAGCGTATCCTAGGGTTGTATGGTTCATATTTATTTTAGTATTGCTGGCGGCCCTTGGTATCGGGTGTCTTCTATATCTCAACAGGAAAACGCATCGTGAGTCATGGATTGTCAGGTATGCTTATCGCCTGCTTCTTGCAAAGTACGATTTGCATAATCAGCTAGGCAATAGCTACAGCCTTAAGCAAATGATTATCCGGCTCATCGATCCGGAATATTATGGGAAACATAACTTGCAGGACGTAGTTACCAATGCCTTATTGGAAAATGGGTCTGCGCGGACAGGTAATGCTAATCCGAAGCGAATGTCTTCTTATCGGGAGCACACCTCGCATCCGATCCATGTTCTCCCAATAGTAACCCGTCTCATAGATGGAAATGTCGGAGTCGTCCATAGAGACGAGTCAGTGGTGGATGGCCTCTTGGCAGCCACCGCAGCTGCTCCTTATATGAAACCCGTGCCAGTCCGATTTGTCCCAGGCGAGGAGAAAAATGACACGATAAAAGCATCAAAAGCATTCTGTTTGGACGCGATCAACATCAATAACGAGCCGATGCTTGCCGTACTCGATCATTTCCGGAGTTATCTAAGGCCTGTGGGTCCTTCAGGTATAAAGAACCTGTATGTCTTTCCGATCGCGCCGTTTCCTACCGGTGGAGATCTTCCCGGAGGCAAAGAAACCTATGACCGCCTGACGGATGTTGTAGAAAGGGTGTGGGACTTGAAGCAGTACCAAACGGCGAAATTGGAACGGAAACTGGTGAAGCTATATACAAGACTATTGTCGCCGTCCGGTAGCGCCATACAAGGACTTGAGCCGAGACCCTATATTCGAGCGTCGGTGATCCCTGTTGATGCCGACAGTTTGTTAAAGACAAATCAAGCGTTAAGTAGTGCAACCGGTGAGTCGGCTAGACAATGTGTGATGTACGAGGGGATCGCCGCCGGATGTCGATCCATGATGCAGGTGTTCAATGCAAAATCTCTGACCGCTGACCGCACCTCATGCTTTTCTACGCTGAAAACGACGTGGGGCGATTTAAGACTTCCGGGAAACGAACATTCTGTCGGGCCCGGATTGGCCGAGGTCTGTCGTCACTGTACGTTGGGGAATACAGGCTTGGCCGAAGATAGGAATCTGCTGACGAGACCTGCGAATTGCGATGATATACCTGAATGGCCATTTGAAGACAATTGTCAGCCGGACATACTTGCTGGTTCAACGACCGGTGAGAATCCCAACGGCGAGCTGAAAGTGGATGAGAACAGTTGTCAGGAAGTCTCCGGCGATCCAAGAAAGTTGGAGTCCTCCACCGAGACGCCCAACAGTTCAAACATTAACTGCGTGGAAGATGTGGTGCCATGGATTACGTTGTTGCTGAGTGGAGGAGTGTTTCGTGGTGTATTCCAGGTCGGCGTCATTAACGGTCTTGTGCAATTGAATGCCCGCCCGAAGCTTTATGCCGGTGCATCAGTGGGCTCTATCATGTGCGCCATGGCCTGCCGAATTCTTTCCAACCTTTCCTTCTGCGGTCCTACCGTCCAGTACCAAAAGGAAAGGGCCGAATATCTGGCTCAGGAGGTAGCGGCGACATTCCTGGGTCTTGATCGTTTGGTGCTCACCGATCGACTTGCCGATTTCGTCCGAAAATTTACCATACGCGCCGGCGACACAAAGATCTCCCTTCGTGATCTCGACCATGCCATTCGGCGATACGATGACGAAGGAAACAATCCCTATTTAAGAGATCTGAGGCAATGTATTGCAGGCATAGAGCGGCTGTTGTATCTCCCCCCGCATCAATTGGCACATCTACTTCGGGTGATCCGAGAGGGAAACCATCCAGAGGCCTATCGGGCGGCCCGAGACCTCGTCCATGTGTGTCTTGAAAGTTATGAGCTCCAGCTGGAGGTGTTGGGGGCCGAACCTCTTCGATTCCTCATTGAACAGCACGTATTGAAAAATATGAATTTCGGCAAGCCTTCTGAACATGTGACGATTCAGGACTTCGCAAAACGCCATGACTCGCATATCCTGATGATGACAACTGCACTGAAACAGGGACGGTTGGTGGTTTTGGGAGAGCCGATTTCGCATCGTCCAGAATGGCTCGATGCTAAGCTAGTCCAAGGTCTCCTGGCCAGCAGTGCCTTTCCCGCCGTGTTCCGTCCTCGCTTCTCGTTCGAGATGTTTGAAGATCAAAACCAGACGGGTCAGTTCGTAGATGGTGGTGTGATGAGCAATGTGCCGCTTGACAGTGTATGCGTGTATCTCCATGAGCGGCAACAGGTTCTCTTCTTCTGAAACAGCCAGACTTGCACTTGCCGCACCTCATTGTAGCCGGTTCACTAGAGCCCACTGTTCAATTTGACATCCCGGAGTCTGACCTCGCGAACGACTGGGTCGCGGTCATGAGCCGTTCGAGGAAGTTTTCATATAATCGCAAATTGGATATCTTTCAAGAGGCACAAGAAGAGTTTGACCATCTGGCGCAATCCCTACCACCTGAGTCTCCCAGACAGCCGTTATATCTCAAATTGTTGCCGGTGAAGCCGAACTGGCTATGCGGTACATTCGCATTTCACCCTATGCTGGGTTTCAGGAGAGAAAAACAAGCAGAGAGTATTGCGCATGGTTGCGCGGCTACGCTCGCAACTGTATACAAGACCGTTCATCAAATGCGACATGAACATGATGGCCTTGGCTATCGGCAAATCAGTTTAAACGTGGACCCAAAATCAGTAACCGATTGGCCTAAAAATTTGTGGCCTCAGCCGGGAAGTGAAGGAGAGTGCTGGTTCCAGAGACGACCTCCTGACGGCGGGCGACGGTCCATCTGTCCCTTCAGTCTCCAAGCGACAAAGAAAAATTCAGAACTTAGTGATACTCAGCGTACCGCACTGGCTCAAATTTATCGAGTTTGTGGAGAGGCCGCGACGCATGAAATGCGAGCATGAGAACCACTCCCGACCATGATTGCCGACATCTTTCAAATCTGCGCGGACCCGAGCAGATTGGCTCATTGCGTTGCTGAGCTTAGATACACCCATGCTCTCTATGAGGGAACCCCACCGACCGTATGACCGGCGGGGCCTGTTCTAATCGTATAAATAAGCGGCGTCGTTACTTGCCCATTGGACTGGTCATCATATCTTTGGCGCTTCCCTTCAGGTCCTTGACGTCTTCCTTCACGTCGCCTGCGCCTTTTTTGGTCTTTTCGAGATCGAGCGCTTTGGCTGCGTCTTTTGTTTGGCCCGCATCACTCTTGAGTTTTCCCGTGGTCTCCGTCAGGGACTTGCCCGTGCCCTTCATCGCATCCTTGCCCTCCATCATCTCGTCTTCGGCCCAGGCCGAGGACATGAGTATCGGACTCGTGACAATGCTGACGCTCAGGAGAATCGCACCTCCAATGATCGATGCTGTGCGCATGAGAGCCCTCCTTTGTAAGTAAGTAGGACAAGGCTCGCCGCCTAGGTGAGCCGGTCGAACAATGCGTAACGTCCGATACCTCATACAGCTTCCGCGCTGGGACTATACCATAGAACGGTTTGTTTCATCGCCACCTGGTTCAGTAAACTTCGATCGTGCATGAACGGCCGCGAGCTGCTCTTTTCCTTTTACAATCGGCTATCGATCAGAAACTATTCGCTCCCGGCGTTCTGTAGTATACTTGGCGAACCAATGAATTCGTCCCGCAGGAGGTACGAGTTGTGATGAACGAGCGCAAGTCCGCTCCGGCATCCCGCCTGCTTCGTATCGCGCTGATCGGCGCCGGTCGCCATGCTCAGCATCATGCGCAGGCCATTTTGCGCTGTCCAAGCGTTCAGTTGGTCGCCGTGGCGGATCCTTCGGATGTCGCGACGACGGCCATGCGTATTATCGTGCCGGATATCAAGGAATACAGAACACCCGAAGAGCTCCTGGCGGCGGAACAGCCGGACGTCGTGCACATCTGCACCCCGCCGGCCTCGCATGCTCCGCTGGCTCGCCTGGCGTTGAAGGCCGCTTGCCACATCTACGTAGAGAAGCCGTTTACCGAACGGGTCGATGACGCGCGACAAATTCTGGAGGAGGCGCGGGCCAAGGATCTGCGGGTTTGCGCCGGCCATCAACTCATCTTCGAGCCGCCGACCGCGGTGTTGAAAGAATATTTGCCGGCGATCGGCAAGATTGCGCATGTGGAGAGTTATTTTTCATTCAGAACGGTCCGCCATGCGCCGGGCGGCCGCACCGTACTGCGCGCCGATCATCAGTTGCTGGATATCCTGCCGCATCCGGTCTATCTGTTGCTGCAGGTGCTGGAGCAGGCGGGGGATGGAGCGGTCGAGCTGGTCTCGCTCGAAGTGAGCCCGGAGGGCACGGTACACGCGCTCGTGCGCCGAGGCGGGATCACCGGGACGCTGGTCGTAACGTTGGAGGGCCGTCCCGTCGAGAGCTATCTCCGCGTCATCGGCCGGAATGGATCGCTGCTCGCCGATTATGTTCGCAGCACCACGCAACGAGCGATCGGCCCCGGCTCGTCGGGCATCGATAAGCTATTGGCGCCCTATCGGCAGGCCCGGCAGCTGCTGACCGGCACGACGATCGCGATGGCTCGGCGCTTCCTGAAGCAGCAACGCAGCTATCCGGGGTTGGCGGAACTCTTTACGGCGTTCTATGACTCCGTGCGCAGCGGCAATCCCTCTCCGCTTTCCCCTGAAAGTTTGCTGGAGACCGTTCGCATTTGCGAGCGGGTCGCGCACGTGCTGCGGGACAAAGAAGCGAAGGCGCTGATGGCGGCTGCGCCCAAACCGGTGGACAGCCGCGGTGTCCTCGTGACCGGCGGCACAGGGTTTTTGGGAAAAGAGATCGTGCGTGCGCTCCTGGCGCGCGGGCGTCCCGTGCGTGTGGTGGCTCGCCGGGAGCCTTCACCGTGGGAACGGCTCGCCGGAGCCGAATATGTCGTGGCGAACATCGCGACCGGCGCCGGGTCGCACCTCTTCAAGGGGGTGGACACCGTCATTCACGCGGCCGCCGAGACCGCGGGCGGGTGGGATGAGCATCAGCGGAATTCGCTGGATGCGACAGAACAGATCGTACGGGGAGCCGCGGCGGCCGGCATCGGGCATCTCATCCACGTCAGCAGCCTGGCCGTGCTGGCGAAAGGCGCAACCGAGCCTATCGGAGACAATCATCCGCTGGAGTCGGACAGCAAGGGCTCGGGGCCCTACGTGTGGGGCAAGTTGGAATCGGAGCGACTTGCCGTGCAATTGGGAAAGGACCTCGGCATCTCGGTCAAGGTTATCCGTCCCGGCGCCCTGGTGGATTACCGCGATTTCGACCCGCCCGGCCGTCTCGGGAAGCGATTGAGCAACATCTTTGTGGCGGTTGGTTCGCCGGACGACCAGCTCGGCGTAGTCGATGTGGGCTTTTCCGGCCGTTTCCTGGCATGGATGACCGACATGTGGGACAGCTTGCCGAGTTCCTTGAATCTGTTGGATCCGGTCCCGCCCACCAAGCGGGAACTCTTGGGACATCTCCGTAAGGCTAACCCGGATCTTTCGGTGATTTGGCTTCCGACGATCCTCCTCGTACCGCTGTCATGGGTTGCGACCTTCGCGCAAAAAGTGCTGCGGCCGGGGAAGCCTGCTATTAACGTGGCCAAGGTTTTCGCGGCTCAGGATTATGACACGGCCGGCATCGGGCGGCTGGCGCCGCTGGTGGACCGTCCTTCGGAGATGTGATCGTCGGGCTGCCTGCCGGGTTTCCGCGCCTGATCCTTCGCCGGCGCTCAGACGCCGAATCTTCCCCATGGATTGCAGGCCGCACCGCTATCGAGTATTCTTATCCTGGTGATCGTGAGACGGCACACGCCGGCCGGTACCGTCGCATTCAGTGATTGACTCGAACCGAACACCTACCTCATTGCATCCGATCGACATTAAACCATGCCAGGAATGGTTTCATTGGCCGGCATCGGACATGAGTGTCGCCGGCTGCGCCTGGACCACATGACGGCTTGCACGAAGGACTGGTTGGCTCATGATTGAGAAGACGGCGAATGACACATTGTCCCGGGAGGTGCTCCGGCGGCGCACTTTTGCGATTATTTCCCATCCGGATGCCGGGAAGACGACGCTCACCGAGAAGCTGCTGCTGTACGCGGGCGCGCTCCACTTGGCCGGCGCGGTGCAGGCCCGCGCGCACCAACGCCGGGCGACGTCGGATTGGATGGAATTGGAACAGGCTCGCGGAATTTCGATTACCTCCACCATGCTGCAGTTCGAGTATCAGGGCATGCTGGTGAATCTGCTCGACACGCCGGGCCACCAGGACTTCAGCGAAGACACGTATCGGACTCTCATGGCGGTGGACAGTGCCGTTATGGTGTTGGACGGCGCCAAAGGCATCGAGCCGCAGACCAAGAAGCTGTTTACCGTCTGTCGGCGACGCGGCATTCCGATTCTGACCTTCATCAATAAGATGGATCAGCCGGGACGCCATCCGTTCGAGCTGCTTGATGAGATCGAACAGACCTTGGGAATGACGGCGGTGCCGTTCAATTGGCCCATCGGCGAAGGAGCCGGCTTTCAGGGCCTCTATGACCTTCGCGAGCGGCACGTGCTGTTCTTCCAGCGGACGGCCCATAATCAGCGGCGGGCGCCGATGCAGGTCGAAGCGTTCCCGCACCCCAGCCTGGCGGCGACATTGGGCGAAGCCTACGGTCCCCTTCAAGAAGAGATTGCGTTGGTGACGGGCGCCGGCACCTCGTTCGACCGGACGCGCTTTCTCGCCGGAGAACTTACCCCGGTCTTCTTCGGCAGCGCGCTTACGAACTTCGGCGTCGAGCCCTTCCTCAACGCCTTCCTTCAGCTCGCTCCGCCTCCGGGGCCTCGCCTGAGCGCGCAACGGCTCGTACAGCCGACGGACGAAGCGTTCACCGGGTTCGTGTTTAAGATCCAAGCCAATATGGATCCGCAGCATCGAGATCGCATGGCGTTCCTGCGAGTCTGCTCGGGCCGCTTTGAGAAGGACATGATGGTCTATCATGCGCGACTGGGCCGCAAGATTCGGATGACCAGGCCGCATCGGCTCTTCGGACGGGACCGTGAGACGATCGACGAGGCATACCCGGGCGATGTGGTGGGATTGGTCAACCCCGGCCTGTTTGCCATCGGCGACACCCTGTGTTCCACCGGATCGTTGGCGTTTGACCCTATTCCGCAATTCTCCCCCGAGTGTTTCGGCGTGCTGCATAGCACCGATATTTCAAAATACAAGCAATTTCAGAAGGGCCTCACGCAGCTGGAAGAGGAAGGTGTGATGCAGGTCTTCCTGGCGCCGGATCATGCCCGCCGGGAGCCTATCTTAGCCGCGGTCGGAGAGCTTCAATTCGATGTCGTGGTCTCACGGCTGCAGCACGAATATGGGGTGACGGCGCGGGTTGAGCGATTGCCTTATACGTGCGCGCGGTGGATCAGCGGAGATCCCGAGAAGATCGCCCGCGTCTATTGGCCGATGGACACGCTTCGGCTCGTCGATCGGAGCGGGCGTTCAGTCATGCTGTTCGCCTCGGAGCGGCTTTTGGCCTACTGCATGAAAGAGAATCCCGATATCCAATTCCGAGCTGTGGATGAAGCCGAGCGAGTGGGCGGCTGATGGCAGCGGCGTGTCTTTACGGACAATCGATAAGG
>DASSBQ010000267.1:0-11806 GCA_035698625.1 Nitrospiraceae bacterium | reverse complement strand
GCCAAAGAGGTCTTCAGCCATGACTTGCTCCACCCGTTTCATCACCACATGCACTCCCGCCACTGTTCGGGCGCCGTCGGCTACGGCTTCTGCCATTTTTCCCGTGTTCCCCGAGGCCGAATGGTAGGCTACCAACACCCGTACTTCCCGGCTGATATCGCCCGCGTTCACCGACGCACAAAGCCACGCGATGGTTCCCGTCATCGCGATGAAGACCATCACCACGCGATACATACCCACCTCACTGGATAGAGGATTGCTGCCGAAGGACAGCTTTCATGGAGAAAAGACGCTAGCGGGACGAGAAAACAGCGACCCAACGAAGCGATTTAGTGGCGCACCGTCTCTTCATCGACATGTTCCTCGACCGAAACTTCGGTCAGCGTGCCGCGATAATCGCACTTGTGACAGCGAATGCGCCACTCCTCCATCCACTTATCCTGTACATACGACTGCCGGCACTTTGGGCACACAAACACGCCCTTCTTATAAAGTACTCGCCGCTTTTCCTTCATCGTTATTCCTCCGATCCAGGATGGTCGAATGAGAATGGCACACGATCATTCCCGATTGCAAGGTCATGCGTGCCGACAGAGTTCTTCGGACCCCCGGCTCTTGTCTTGACGCGTCTTCTTCCCGCAGCTAGGATACGACTATGATGGATTTACTGTCCGATCAAACCAAAGTGCGAACATTCGGACTCTTCATGTCTTGTTTTTGGTTCTTTGCGTTCTGTGGCTCGGTCACCACAGCAATCTCGATGGAAGCGGAGCCAGTAGAAGAAATCCTCATTCCCGTCAAGACTCCCAAAGGCGTCATTTATGCAGAGTTAGCAGATACTCCACTGAAACGGGGGAGGGGTCTGATGTTTCGCGACCATCTTCCAGCAGACCGAGGCATGTTATTCACGTTCGGAGACCTGCAAGCCTGGTCGTTCTGGATGAAAAATACCAAAATCCCTCTGGACATCGTGTGGATGGACGATAAGAAGAAAATCGTGCATATCGAGCGAAACCTTCCGATCTGTACAAAGACCGACGATAGTTGCCCTCAATACCGCTCAAACGACGGCGCGATGTTCGTGCTGGAACTGGCCGGTGGCCGCGCGGACGCGCTTGACCTCCAGCGTGGCAAACGGCTGGATTTCAAACTGCCCTGACGTCTGGTTCCTTCACAAGACTTCCTGCAACCCCTCACTAATCGGCCCGCGCATGATCGGAGGGCTTTCGTTGCACTCCGCCTATAACTTTCCACATCTCTTCCGCGCGATCGTTTCGCCCCATCGAAGCAATACGGGCCACAAATCGACGGCAGCCAAATAGCAGCGACTTCATCGTAGCGTTGGGTTCTCTAAGCCGATCGGGAGAATGTTTGCTCAGCGCACGCCGAGGAAGGGACTTCAATGCAGGTCAACCGCGAGGTAAACAAACCATGGGACGGTTCAGCGGTCTTGCCATGCGCGCATACGCCGCGCCGTAATGACGCCGTCAATTCGTTCCACCGCCTTTAAAACCCGATTCAGATGACCGGTATCGGCGATTTCGATTACAAAATCCAACATGGCCTTCTTATCTTCCCGCGTTGTAATCTCTGCCCGGCTGATGTTGGCCTGGCATTCTGAAATTGCCGCCGAGACATTGGCCAACACGCCGGTTTTATCCACCGCCAGGACCGAGACTTTGACGGCATGCGTGCTCGGCATGGAGGTATCCCATTCAACTTCGACAAGCCGGTTCTTGTCATAATCCAGCGCTTCAAGATTCGGGCAATCGACGGTATGGATCGTAAGACCTCGTCCCCGGGTGATATAACCAAGAATGCGATCACCCGGGACAGGATTGCAGCAGCGGGACAGTTGCATGAGCAGATCGCGGGCTCCCTTTACCTTTACGCCTTTTTCATCGGTCTTCGGAGCCGGCGGTTTGGCGGTCGCCGGGGGTTCCGTTGTGGGCGCATGGGTCCCCGGCATTGTCGCACCGAGCTTTCCGACGATTTGCGCCGTGGGAAGATGCCCAAATCCCACCGCGGCCGCAAGTTCATCGGTCGTCTCATAGCCGGTCTGCCGAGCGACGTCGAGGAGCTGGTCCGATCGGATCATTTGCGCCGGCGGCCATCCATGGCGCCGAAACTCGGTTTCCAGCAACCGACGGCCAATCTCAATGCTACGTTTGTGCTCCTCCGCCTTGATCCAATGTTTGATTTTCGTCTTGGCTCGAGATGTCCTGACGAATTTCAGCCAGTCTTTATGCGGAGTCTGATTGGAAGACGTGAGAATCTCGACGGTATCCCCGCTCGATACAGCATGTTTGAGTGGAACAATCTTTCCGTTTACTTTTGCCCCGACACAATGGTCGCCGATCTCGGTGTGAATGGCATAGGCGAAATCCACCGGCGTGGACCCTTTGGGCAGTTCCTTCACCATGCCCTTCGGCGTGAACACATAAACGACGTCATGGAAGAGATCCAGCTTAACGGAATCCATGAACTGCCGATTGTCCGGCAGGTCTTGATGCCATTCCACAAACTGTCGCAACCAGCTGAACACTTTTCCGTCCTTTTCATCGATGCGGCTCTGTTCTTTGTACTTCCAATGGGCCGCAATCCCTTGCTCGGCAATCCGATGCATCTCGTCCGTTCGAATCTGAAATTCGACGTGCTCGCCTTTGGGACCCACAACCGTGGTATGGAGCGACTGGTAAAGGTTGGACTTGGGAATGGCAATGTAATCCTTGAATCGACCCGGAAGCGGCCGCCACAACGAATGAATGACACCCAGCCAGGCATAGCAATTCATCTTGGTATCCGTAATGATCCTCAGCGCGGCCAAGTCGTACACTTCCTCGAATGTAATCGATTGTTTCTCCATTTTTTGATAGATGCCATACAAATGTTTAGGGCGGCCATACACTTCGGCAGGCAATCCCGTGTCTGTCATCGATTGCTTCACGACTTCGATGACCTCTTGAATGTACTGCTGGCGATCTTCGTCGCGTTTGGCCACCCGTACCCGGAGCGTCTCGTACACATCCGGCTTCAGATGCTTCAGACATAAGTCCTCCAGCTCGTTTTTGATCCAGCCGATTCCGAGGCGGTTGGCGAGCGGCGCGTAAATCTCCAGTGTTTCTTGCGCGATCTCTACCCGTTTACCCTCACCAAGATATTGCAATGTGCGCATGTTATGGAGTCGATCTGCCAATTTGATGAGGACGACTCGAATATCGTCCGCCATCGACAACACCATTTTCCTGAAATTCTCCGCCTGCTTTTCCTCATAATTCCTGAAGGTAATCTTACCTATTTTAGTCACACCGCTCACAAGGTGCACGACTTCTGCACCGAATTCCCGCTCGAGCTCATCTGACGTCGCCAGTGTGTCTTCCAATGTATCGTGAAGAAGGGCGGCGACAATGGCCGTCACATCAGTTCTGAGCAGACTGAGCACCCCCGCCACCGCCAGCGGATGCCGCAGATACGGCTCGCCTGAGCGGCGGACTTGGCCTTGATGGGCTCTGGCGGAGAATTCGTAAGCCTTGCGGACGAGCGGCAGATCCACGTCCCCGTTATAGCTTTTGATCCGGTCGAGCAACTGATCCAACTCGGTGACTGTTTCGTACACCATGATCCGTCACGCCTCCGGACTCATTCGCAACGCTCGAATGCGCAATTGAATTCTATCGTATCCGTTCCAATGATTGCGCTCCGGACTGAACGCGAGATCAACGGGTCGCCCGACGGTCAAGCCAAGATCGGCAAAAGACCCCATTCGGAACCCGATGCTGTCAAAGGTCCACGAATTCGGCTGGCGTACTCTTAGCTTAAGGTGCTTGTCTCCCACGACCCGGGCATCCACAATTTCCAAGCCGCGAACCGCCAGCGTCGGTTCGGGATTGCCCGCTCCGAAAGGATGGAGGGATTCCAATTCTTGAATCAACTGCAGGTTCACCTGGGACAAATGCACCTGAGCATCCACTTTGACCGTCGGCACTGTCCCCCTCTGCGCCGACCAGTCGGCGGCGACCTCATTGAAGCGTTCGCGGAATTCAGGAAGCCGGCATTCCTCGATAGTCAGTCCTGCCGCGCTGGGATGACCACCGAACGCGACCAAGAAGTCTCGGCAGCGCGCGAGCGCCTGATAGAGATCAAATCCCGCTACGGTCCGGGCCGAGCCTTTTCCCACACCCCGATCATCCAGCGCGATCACAATCGCCGGACGGTGATACTTTTCGACTAACCGGGCCGCCACAATGCCGACGACGCCCAAATGCCAATCCCGCGACGCAACCACAATCGCCGACTCCTCTCCGCACTCCTCTACAAAAGACAGAGCTTCCCGCGCGATGGTTTCTTCGACCTGCTGCCGGTTACGATTGAGGACGTCCAATCGTTCGGCCAACTGCCGCGCTTCATGCTCCGACTCAGTCGTGAGCAACTCAACTCCGATCAGGGCGTGGTCCATGCGGCCGGCGGCGTTCAACCGCGGGGCCAGCCGAAAGGCAATGGTCTCGCTATTGCACGTCCTGGTGACTCCTGCCACGTGCTTCAGTGCCCTAAGGCCGCAGCGGGCGCCTCGTGAAATCTGCGCCAGACCGTCCCGAACAAACATCCGGTTTTCATCATGCAGCGGGACGATATCCGCAACAGTCGCAAGAGCAACCAAGTCCAGCACCGATTCGAGAGAAAAAGAGCCTCCGAACTTGGTGCAGTAGGCCTGCACGCACTTATAAGCCAATCCGGCTGAACAGAGTCCTTTGAACGGATAGAGGGCATCCCGGCGATGTGGATTCAGCACCGCCAAGGCGTCCGGCATGATATCATCCGTTTGATGGTGGTCGGTCACAATCACATCCATCCCGAGATGGCGCGCGAACCCAATCTCGCGATGAGACGTTGTTCCGCAGTCTGATGTGACGATCAGCGAAATTCCCTCGCTCTGCAAACGCCGTATGGCCGCCTCATTGAGCCCATACCCCTCCCGAATCCGATGCGGTATGTAGGCGCACGGTTGTCCGCCCACCGTTTCAAAGAACGAGACGTACAAACTAGTCGCAGAAATACCATCCACGTCATAGTCCCCGTAGAAGCACACACGTTCCCGAGCAACCACCGCACGGCGAAGCCGGTCGATGGCCCGCTCCATATCTGGAATCAAAAATGGATCATGGAATGGATCGGAAGACGAGAGCCAACGGTTGGCCCCGTGAACATCGGTTACACCGCGGGCGAGAAGGATAGAAGCCAGGACCGGCGAGATGGAAAGCGCACGAGCAAGGGACATTTGCAACTCCGGATCGGTATCTTGAAATACCCAGAGCTTGTTCCGCATTCTCCCCTTTCTGAAGCGAGCCCGCCATAACCTACTGAAATCAAGCGGATGGTATAGACTCCCCCCCGCTTTGTCAAACCGACTGATTGCCATGAGGACGATCGGAGGCGTTGTCTCAGACGGCGGGCGTAGGATACAAAACGAAGAAACGGCGGGCCTGGGGGGCGGCCGGGAATCTTATCGGGCGCGTACGTTGAGGCTACTCCCCTCCTTTTTGCACATAGTTTTTCACGAACTCTTCCGCGTTCTTTTCAAGAACATCGTCGATTTCATCGACGAGCTTATCGATATCTTCCTTGAGCTTTTTTCCGGTTTCGACCACCTTGGGATTCGGTTTGGTCTCCTCTTTACCGTGTGACTCCTTCCTGGACTCTTGCTTCCTCTCTTGTTTTTCCATCTGATCCCTCCAATGACTCGGGATGAGACTCAACCGTTATTCGAAACTACACCTACGATGAACTTACTCCAGGGTGATTCGCGTCGTCAAGCCGGGCTCAAGAGGACGCTTCGATTGTTGGCCTCGCGGACACGGATTCTGTCGGACTCACCTTACGATCAGAGACACGATCAGCAAGGCCACAATGTTAATGACTTTGATCATGGGATTGATCGCCGGACCGGCCGTATCCTTGTATGGATCCCCGACCGTGTCACCTGTGACGGCCGCCTTATGCGTCTCGGACCCTTTCTTGCCCTGTTCTTCGATATACTTCTTCGCATTGTCCCAGGCGCCACCGCCGCTCGTCATTGAGATCGCCACGAATAAGCCGGTTACAATGCTGCCCACCAGTACGCCGCCGAGCGCCTGCGGCCCAAGAATCGCGCCGACAAGAATCGGCGCCGCGACCGGGATCAGTCCGGGCACCATCATCTTCCTGATCGCTGCCTGTGTCACAATGTCAACACACGTGCCATATTCAGGCTTTCCCGTGCCTTCCATGATGCCCTTAATGGTCCTGAATTGCCGCCGTACCTCTTCAACCACCAGGCCGGCTGCTTGCCCCACCGCTTTCATGCACAAGGCGCCGAAGATAAACGGCAACATCCCGCCAAGGAACAGTCCGACAAGCACAAAAGGATTGGAGAGATCAAAAGCGCTCGTAGCGTCGGTGGTACTTCCCTTTGCGACTTCGCGCGCAAATTCCGCAAACAGCACAACTGCGGCCAAAGCGGCGGAGCCGATCGCATACCCCTTTGTCACGGCTTTGGTCGTATTACCGACGGCATCCAGTGGGTCCGTGATATTTCGAACTTCGCTGCCGAGATGGGCCATTTCGGCAATGCCGCCGGCATTGTCCGTGATGGGACCAAATGCGTCGATCGCCACGACAATACCGGCCATCGATAACATCGACACAGCCGCGACTGCCACGCCATACAGGCCGCCCGAAGCGGCGCCGCCACAGATCAAAAAGCTGCCGAGAATGGCCGCCGCAATAATGACAACCGGCCACGCGGTGGCCTGCATGCCGACCGCAAGACCGGCGATGATGTTCGTCGCATGGCCTGTTTCACTGGCCTTCGCAATGTCCTTCACGGGGGCATAGCTTTTCGAGGTGTAATAGTCGGTGATGAAGACCAACGCGAGCGTCACTCCCAGTCCCATAAGCGCAGCCGCGTAGTAGCTCAGTCCGCTCACGCCACCCACATTGTCCATGATCTTGGTCGTGATCGGGAAAAACGCGATGGCTGCCAAGCCGCCCGCTACAAACAGCCCCTTGTAAAGAGCCGGCATAATCTCGCCGCCCGGGCTCACTTTCACGAAAAGGATGCCGATAATCGTGGCAAAAATCGTCACACCACCGAGCGCCAGGGGATACAGAATCGGCGCACTTTGACCTTTAAACAGCGTAAATGCCAGCACCATCGCCGCGACGGTCGTCACCGCATAGGTTTCGAAAAGGTCCGCCGCCATGCCGGCGCAGTCGCCGACATTATCGCCCACATTATCCGCAATCACCGCGGGATTGCGCGGATCGTCCTCGGGAATTCCCGCCTCCACCTTTCCGACCAAGTCAGCGCCGACATCCGCAGCCTTTGTGTAAATTCCACCACCGACACGGGCAAAGACCGAGATCAGGCTCCCGCCGAACCCCAGACTCAACAACGCATGAATCGCCTTTTCTTGGCCGGCCATTGATTCAGCCAGTGCATAGAAACTGGTGATGGCCAAGAGTCCCAATCCAATCAAGAGCAAGCCGGTCACCGCTCCTCCCCGGAAAGCCACGGTGAGGGCTGCATTCATGCCGTTATGCGCGGCCTGCGCCGTTCTTACATTCGCCCGGACGGCAATGATCATGCCGACATACCCGGCCACCGCCGAGGCGCCGGCGCCGATCAGAAAGCCGATCGCCGTCAGCAGACCGAACTTATCGGAGACCGCCCCTCCCCCCCACAACACGACAAACAGCACAGCGGCGACGACACCAACCGTGCGGTATTGCCGATTCATATATGCAGCAGCTCCTTCCTGAATCGCTTTGGCGATCTGTTGCATTTTTTCGTTGCCTGCATCCAGCTTGAACACCCACATGGCCAGGTACAGGCCGTAAGCAATACCGGCGTACGCCGCAATCAAGGCAAAGGTAATAATCGCTGAATCACTCACAGTTCGCTCCTTCTGTTCGTGAGGGGGATTTCCTCCACACGTTTCCCCCTGGGTTCAACCATCGAGAGTCCATTTCCAAATGGAAAAATCCGCAAGGATGGCTCGGATCTCAATCTTGCAGGTAACTGCCGGAAAAATTGGGCCATTTTATACAGAAGGCTGAAGAGTATCAAGGCGAAAGAGCTGAGAGAAGCGTCGCGCGGCACTGGTTCATGGATGCATCGCTCCGGCTGTGCAGGAAACTTACGCAGGGTACAACAGCGGCCTCGGACCATGCGAGGCAGCGGAAAATGTAATCATACGTAAAAGAAACGGAACAGAACACCGGTTACGGCGACAAAGACCCCGGCGGTTTGCGGACCTAGTCAGACTTTGCTATAGTGCGCCGCGGAGGCGACATGGGACTGGCTCCGGAATACATTATAATCGACGGAGAGACGCTCAATAAGTCGAAGCTCTCACTCGATAACCATGTCTACAAGAACTGCTCCATTGACGACTGCGACATCTATTACAGCGGCGGCCAATATGAATTGATCGACACGCATGTCACGAATTCCCGCCTCATCCTCAACCATCCCGCAAAAGGAATCTACGCCGCCATACAGATCTTCAAGATGAAATCACCCGGATCGCGCATCATCGCCGACTGAACTCGGGCATGGCCCATGAAGCAGTGTTCGTGCGGGATGGTGCGGTCTCCCTGCGCAAGGAAAGCCTCACGAGACGAGCAGGCTACTTGTTGACCGGAATGTTTTCAGAAAATTTGACGATTTCAATCGGCTGGAACACCGGATCCTGCGCGCCCTTACTGGATTCGGCCTCGATACGCTGGAGAAAGGGAGCCGGGCCTGTGACCGCGGCGTAACTCAGCGTCGCCTCAACGTCGAATGTCTTTGTATCCTTCGGGGTGGGAAAGGTGAACGTTTCGATTCGCTTCTCTTCCGGCTTGAGGACCGTATCGTTGACTACCTTTACGGCTTCGAAATCGAATACCGTCTTTTCTCCCTTGGCGTCCGCGTAGGAACGTCCATAGATTCGCTGGTCGCTGAAGACGGTCTTGAGATTCTTGCCTTTGATATCGAGGTTCAGGACGACGCTGGCCCATCCCGGATGGGTTGTGGGAAGATTATGCGGCACCAGACTATGTACTGTGACAGTCACGGTGGTTTTCTCACCTTCGAGCTTGGTAGCAACATCCAGCTTCGCCGCTTCCTGCCTCAACTTTCCAATGCGGCCCGGAAAGGTATGATTGGCAACTTTTCGTTTGCTTTCCCCGTTCGCTGATTCCGCGACTTGCTCCGGCATGTGGCATGTTTGGCATTCCTTGCCCGACTTCACCGCTTTGCTCTGGTCCCAGTTGCCGAGCAGATCATTGCTCTGACCAAGTTCCGCCGCGGCCGGGACCGACTGATGGCAATTCAGACATAAATCGGACTTGCGAAACAGGTCCAGATCCATGGACTGGTGCGCCAGGTTCTGCGCGAAGTCCTTATAGGGTCCGTACATGGTCTTGCTGCCGACATCATATTTCGGTTCCGGCGGATGCTTGGTGCGATCCACCTGCTTGATCAAGTGGCATTGCACGCACGCGACTCCATCAAGCGACGGCTCCCCGGATTGCGCCTGGGCCACAAACAGTTGGACCTGATCCGCGAACTCCCGCACATGAGGCGCATGGCACCGGAAACACAAGGCTTTATCCTTGCTGCCGGACCCGTTTAGATAGTGGTCCAAGGCAGCTCGGAATGTCGGGGTATGGATAGAGCGCGAGAGAGGCGACGTTTCCCATTCTTCAAAGACCCGTTCATGGCAGCGTTTACACTTGCTTGAATTAGGAAATGCCTTTTCAATGACTGCTTGGGACTTCGCCCCTTGCGCGAGACTCGCCGGTTCCTGATATCCAAGCACCATCGCGCCGCACAACACCAAGCCGAGTGCGCCCGCCATGAACAATCGCCGATCATTTTTCACCGTTGAACCATCCTCCCCTTTCCGATTCTTACGACGCTGCAGCGTCGGCGAGCCATCCGGCTCACAGCGTCTTTGCCCGGTAGGTCAGCACGCGTGGCTGGACATATTCCTCAATAATCTTCTTGGCCGCTTCTCTGGCCTTGTCATCAGGAAGTGTGGCCAGATATTGCTCTTTCAGGGCCGGGTCGGGATCCGGGATGAGGGCATAGGTAAGGACAACCTCGATTGTTGCCGCCGAGGAGCCGGAAGGCAAGGACTGTGAAAACGGAACACGCCGGGTGGTTCCTCCCTTAATGAAGGGATCCGGAATGGGCCCGCGCAAAATTTTGTCATAGGGAAGTCCAAAGTGCTTCGTCTGCTCTCCGAGCGATTTGCCTTGGGCATCCTTGACCACAATCGAAACAAAAAACTGCTTCAGGACGGGATCGCCGTCCGGAAAGCTGTGCGGCAGGCTGCCGATTTTGACCAATACCGTGCCTTCCACGCCGGAGGCGGACGCGGACACATCAAGATCAATTCTGGGCATCCATTCAGCCTGTAGGTTGCGATTCTTCAGCAGCGTCCCCGGAATCACGACCCCTCGAAACCAATGCCGGCCGATCGACCGCGTCATAGCTCCCCGCTTGGATGTCGAGCTGCCGGTGGAGGGCTCCATATGGCAATCCTGGCAAATCGTGCCTTGAAGAATTTCCCCGGGTAACTCCTTTTGTGTGACGTCTTTCACCTTATCAAAATGACAGGAGGCGCAAAAATTCGCACCGCGGTACAGATCCGACTGCGCCGCAGGGTGAACCAGGTTTTCTTCAGGATCGGCATAAGGACCATAGAGCAATTCGCCGGGCTTCAATTTATAAGTGGGAGGCGGCTGCGGGGTACGCTCAACCTCGCTGATCAGATGACAAGACGCGCATCCAATTCCTTCGACCTGCGGCTTTCCGGATAGAACTTGTTCGGTGATTTTGTCCGCGTATTGAGGGAAGACGGTGACCGACGGCGCGTGACATGACAGGCATCGTTGCTTTTCCTCGGCCGTCGGATTGGTCTGAACCCAGAGTCCGAGGACAGTGCGGAAGACCGGCGACTCAAACGCCGTCCCGTGCAGCAACGCGGCATCCACACGTCCGAATGTTTTCAGGTCGGGTGTCTGTTCACGTATTCCCTTCCATTCTTCATAATGCCGATCGTGGCACTGCTTGCAATCCTCCGAGCGGATAAAAATCTTTTCGATCTCGGCGACCCAATCGGCAGGCGCCTGCCCGTCGGACTTCTGTGCAATGGCCCGCTCATGAAAAAAGACATTCACTGCGATCATGAGGCAGAGCAATACCCCCATTGCCCATCTCTGTATGCTTGCCGACACTTGCCCCATGCGCGCTCCGATTAATCAATCACGCTTGCAGCCGACGAAGTGAAAGTTCACCCCCCACCCTACCGGATCGCCGGGGTCGGCCGGCTCATACGTTCCGACTGTGAAATTACATTCCGGCATAGCACGCTTAAGCGCTTTGCCGAAATCGAGCATGGTCCTGACCTCTTGCTTGTCGATCTCTTTGATAACCGACCGCACCTTTATCCCGGCGTAGTCCGCCCGGGAATTGCCGATGACTTCAAACACCGCCACGCCTTCAGCTTTTTGCAGGTTCAATTCCTTCTTAACGTCTTCGTCCACTTCCCCGACGGCGATACCAAATTCCTCCCCTAGACGAACAGCTTCATCCTCCGTCATTTCCCCGTTCTGCGGAGCGGCAAGAAGGAGGGCAGACGGCATGGCGAACCCAACTACAAGCCACACGCACACCCACACAAAAAAAGCCCTTCCGAATGGGAGGGCTTTTTGAGCATTCATTTGGCGCTGGTTCGACACAACCTCCAAGCTACTACGCCCCATCACCGGCGCTTTT
>DASSBQ010000266.1:0-6876 GCA_035698625.1 Nitrospiraceae bacterium | reverse complement strand
ACTGAATGGCAATCTGCGCCGTCTCGGCATCACGGATCTCTCCGACCATGATCTTGTCCGGATCATGCCTCAAAATCGATCGCAACCCCCGCGCGAAGGTGAGACCTTTTTTCTCGTTCACAGGAATTTGCACCACGCCGGGCAATTGATATTCGACCGGGTCTTCGATCGTGATCAGCTTGTCTTCCTTGATGTTCATTTCGCTGATCGCCGCGTACAGCGTCGTTGTTTTTCCGCTCCCGGTGGGGCCCGTCACGAGAACCATGCCGTACGGTCGGGTGATGGCCCGACGAAAACGCTTGAGATCTTCGGGATTGAATCCCAGACGATCCAAGCGCAGAGTTGAAACCCCGGTGGTGATGGCCTCGCGGTCCAGGATTCGGATGACGACGGATTCGCCGAACACGCTCGGAAGAATCGACACCCGGAAATCCACGGTCTTTCGGTCCAGGCGCATGCGAAAGCTGCCGTCTTGCGGGACCCGCCGTTCGGCGATGTCCAACTCCGACATGACTTTCAGGCGCGATACCAACGGCGGATGCAATTTGACATCCAGCGGGTCCATGGCCGACACGAGGATTCCATCCACCCGAAATTTCACTGTGGTGGCCCGGTCCGTCGCTTCGATGTGAATATCGCTGGCCCGGCGTTGCATGGCGCTGAGCAGAATCGTGTCGAGCAGTTTAACCGCAGGACTCTGATCTTCGCCGTTCTGATCTACGGTGAGAACTTCTTCGCCCCGTTCATCCTCCTTGACGAGCACCGAGCGGAATTCCGCCTCCAGTTCTCTGAGAGCCTGGCTTGATCCCTCGCTTCGCTCGATGGCGGTCACAATGGCGGACCGTGGGCTGACCACATGAACGATGGGCCGATTGATCAACAATTCGAGTTCATCCAGCGCAAGCAGGTTGCTGGGATCGGGAATGGCGATAGTGAGGATCCCATCGCATTGCTTCAGCGGCACAAAGGGATGCCGCCGCATGAGCTTGACGGAAATCGAGGCGTAAAAGTCCTGATCTACCCGGAACCCCATAAGGGGCTCATACGGCAAGCCATACTGCGCCGCCAACGCCTGGGCCAGTTGTTGATCGGAGATCGTTCCCTCCTCAAGCAGCGTTTGGCCCAGTGCCGCCGCACTTCCTCCCAAACGGCCCAGAACCTGCTCAAGCGTCCGTTTAGGCACGACACCTTGCCGTATCAGAATATCGGGAAGCGAGGGACGGCTTAGATGAGGTTGCATAATCCGGAAGGCCTTATTCTAATGATTGCACCGAGGCGACCGCGACCGGCCGAAACGATGACGCCGCCTACTGAACCGTTTCCGCCATTTGAAAAATCGGCAAGTACATGATAGTGACGATGCCTCCTACCACAACGCCCATGATCAACAAGAGCACCGGTTCGATCCACGTGGTTAACTGGGTCAACCGGACGTCGAGATCTCCATCGTAGAATTCCGCGACATCTCGAAGCATGGGCTCCAGGGACCCGGTTTCCTCCCCCACAGAAATCATCTCGATGGCAAGCTTCGGCAGGATTTTGGGGCCTTCCAACGCAGCCGCCAGCGTACTACCTTCCCGGATTTCACTTGCCGCGTCTGCGAGCCCGCGCATAACAAACCGATTGGAAATCGCGCCTCGAGAAATGTCCAGGGCATTCACAAGCGGCGTCCCTCCGGACAACACGGTTGCCAATGTTCTCGTCAACTGAATCGTATGATGCTTGACCAGTATGGGTCCGATAACCGGCATATGAAGCACATGCCGGTCCAGTGCCAATCTGCCTGTTGGTGTCCGGTACCACGCATGCCCGGCGACAAGTCCCGCCGCCGACATGACCACGAGCGGAAGAAACTGAGCCTTTCCAATTTGGATGAGACTGATCAATGCTTGCGTGGCAGCCGGCAAGGATCGGGCCGATTCTCCGTACACCGAGACAAATGTCGGAATGACATAGCTGAGCAGGAATCCGACGACCGCCACACCCACAATAATCAGAAAAATCGGATAAGCTAGTGCCTTTGTCACTTTCTGCCGAAGACCGATCATGAGCTTCAAATATGTGATGTAGCGCTGCAGTACCTCCGGCAAATTGCCGGATTGTTCTCCCGCCCGGATCGTCGCCAAATATAAATCGGAAAAAAATTGAGGGTGCCTAGCCAAAGCTTCGGAAGCGGATGCCCCACCCCTGATATCCTGGCGGATGCCTTGGAGCGCCTCGCGAAATGCCGTTCTCTCAGTGCGTTCGATGAGCAAATCCCAGACACGCAAAACCGGAAGGCCCGCCTTGACAAGGGCAAGAAGCTCCTGATTGAAGATCAACAGTTCTTGGAGAGGAAGCTTGTTCCAGCGCGCGAGCGCCAACGCCGGCCGCAAGGAAGGGCCACCGCGGCGGGAGACCCGAAATACGAGCAGTCCGTCGGCCTCTAACTTGGCCCGAACGAATTGCTCATCGTCACCTTCAATCTGGCCATCGAACGTGCTGCCGTCGGAACGGGCTGCTCTGTAGGCATAGTGTGGCATACGGAATGTTCGCCGGATTTCACCGACTTCTCGTTGCGCGCGTCAACGCTCCATCAATTGCGCGCCGGATGCGCGGATTTCCGCCGCGCTGACTGGGACGGGCAAGCGTAGCGTCCATCCCGCCACGATACGAGTGTCCTGAAGGCCGTTGATTTGGCGCAAGTCTTCCAGGTCCACGCGATGTCTGCGTGCCAGCCGCCATAAAGTATCTCCTTCTCGAACGAGGATGATGCGCGGCACATCGGCGCCCGCCTGAACATCCACCGCACCTGCTATCGGATCAGCAGAGAACCGTTCGGCCATCGCCGGCTGACCGACCAACGACGGCGCCCTGTGCGGTGAGACGTGGACCGGCTGAGCCAGTTCACCCGAATGACGCGGTATATAGGCGGAAGGAATAATTTCTCCCTGTCTCCTGGCCTGCGCGAGAAGTTTTTCCAACCGTCGCAGGCGGCTATGCAATAGACGCCCGGACTCCTCGACGCGCTCGCGATCGACACGAGCCGCTGCCAGTTCTGCCCGTTGGAGTTCGATGATATGCCGGGCGTCGGTCAATCGGCCCTCGGTTTCCCGCAACATCCCCTGAAGTTGGGCCCGCGCCACCTGAACATCGGCCAATTCCTTGCGATGGTCAGCCAGTTCCGTTCGCAGATCCGCGGTTGTCCGCTGTCCCTCCCGGACCGCTGCTTTCAAGGAATCTACCGTTACCTGGGACTCCGCTGCTTCCGGCTCGCCGATCAATTCCAACCGCGCGCACCCGGACAGCCACACAAGCGCGACAAGACCGGCGATCGCCAAGCCTCGACACGATGGTTCATAGGAATTTCCATGTTCGCCCTGCCCGCAGCGTTGCCTCATATCAGTCCCACATCCATTACCACTGGTTATAAGGGACTCCGTTCGTCCCAACCAATTCGGACCCCGAAAATACATCGATGACTCCTTCTTCGGCGGGATCCTTCATTTCCTGCCATGTATCCGGAGAACCTGTAAGGGGATCGGGTGGAAGTCTTCGCAAATATCCACTGGATACCAGCGCGGCCAGCGTCTCAGGATACTTCCCGTTATCGGCCCGATGTTGATCAATGACATCCCGCAGTGAAAACAAATCCTGCCGTAGCGCTCCTTCCCTCGCTTTGACCACGGCATTCTGGTAGGAAGGAACCGCCAGCGTGGCCAATATTCCCACAATGCTCACCACAATCATGAGTTCAATGATGGTGAAGCCGCCTTCAGACATCCCAGGCTTCCTACCAATCCCGGTATTTTGTGCCATTGAGCGCTAATTCCTCGCTTCGGCTCGACACATCATAAACGTCTTCACCGCACCAATCCTTCACGCCGGCCGGATCCTTGTAACAGCGAAACAGCCAATCAGGTTGACCGCTCATCGGGTCGGGCGGAATCATTCTCAAATACCGCTTGACCGTCGTGCCGCGGACTGTCGCTTGCTCCCCGGTCAACTTCACTCCCAGCAGGACCTCCAAGGACTTTGGATAGCCGTAGGTCCCCGTGACGTCTTTGCAGGTCAATCGATTTTTCACACAGGCCGGCCCGGTCAGGACTTCTCCGTCCCGATACCAATCCAATCGAAAGGTATCGATGGCCGATCGAATGATACGAAGATTCTGATGCAATTCCAGCTCTTTGGACCTGGTAGCGGAGATCCGACTGAACGGGAGGGCCACTGACGCCATAATGGTAATGATGGTCAGCGTGACCAGCAGTTCCAACAGCGTGACGCCGGACTGGTTCACCGGACCCTCACAACTCCCTTTCCAGTTCCGACATTGAGCGCATCGAGCTCGCCTGATTCACCGGGCAATATCACCTGAACCGGTGAAACTCCTGGTGCTTTCGCTACAAAAGTCAGGCTCAATAATCGCCCCTCATTCTTCGATAAGGCGGACAGCCGGCGGAACCGAAGTTCCATCTCTCCGTCAGAGGCGCGGGATTTGGCGGCGACGGCACTTTTGCCGCGACCCTCTCCCATTAAGTCGCCCTCGGACGCTCCGCGGAACTCTACAACCTGCGGATCAAAGACAAGTTTGACGACATCGCTGGTAATCCCATGCGCCTTTCGGGCGAACACATCAATCCGGAATTCTTTTCCAACCGGCACTGCCGCATCTGCCGGTTGGACGGACAATTGTGGCTTTAGATTAAGCGATTCCTGGGTGAAGGTGTTCGCCGGCATCGCCGCCTTGCCGGCTTCCCTCGTCGACATGGGATCGCCGAGCATGCTTCCCGGGACGGAGATCTTCCTAGCTGGACTAAGGAAGAGGGGCGAGGTCGCATAGGTTGATTCGGTTCCGGACCAGAATGCTTGGTTGGTCAACCCCGGCGGCTGCATGGACTGCACGATGTGAGGCGTGATCGTCAATATCACTTCGGTCGTCACCCGCTGGGTCTTGAACGAGCTGATGAGGTTGCCCAAAAAGGGAATGTCTCCGATCCAGGGAATGGTGACCTTGGTGCGCCGATCTTCTTCCTGCAACAGCCCGCCAAGCACGATCGTTTCCCCGTCCCTCACATTGAGCATCGTTTCAGCGGATCGATTGCCGAACTTAAACTGTCTAATGAGCGGCTCGGTCTGGAGCACCACCGGATCTCCGAGGCGAACCACCTCCACTTTCATTTTGAGCGATAATTCGTTTCCCAAGTGGATGGCCGGCTCAACCGTGAGCTTGACGCCGGTGTCGCGAAACTCAATCGAGGTGACCGTCGAAGTCGTCGGGACCGCCCCGGTCGCCGCCTGACCGGGCAAGACGTTGGTCGTCGAGAGCAGAATAGGCTGTTTGTCACCGATATTGATTTCAGCCTTTTTGTTATTCACCACCCGCACTTTCGGCGCCGCTAAGGTCTTCGCATCGGTGACCTGCTTGAAGAAATCCAATTGAACATTGGTCGGCAACTTGAACAAAAAGCTGTCCTTCCCCAGGCTGGTGAGCTGGCGGTAGGTAAATTGCTGGGCGATGTCTCCTGCGATCGTACCGGTAAACCCAGGCGGGATAATAGCCCCGGCGATCTGCTTCGGATAGGAGAGCCCATAGGTCTGATCGACCGTTCGATCCACTTCCAGGATTTCCACATCGAACAAGACTTCTGAATCTTCCCGGTCGTTGGCCAAGATGATCTTTTCAGCCAGCTCCACCTTTTCCGGCTGGTCCCGGATGACAATCGTGTTCAAGGTTTCATTGGCATGGATATGCTTGGCATCCAACATCGTTTTCAGGAGAGCCAGCATGTCCTTCGCCTTGGCGTTCGACAGGTAAAACGTCCGGATCATCAGATCCTGATACTGCTCCTGTTTTTGCTTCGTATTTGGACTGATGATGATTAAGTCAGCAGACGCCCGCTGCGCGAAGAGGCTGTTGCTGTTCAAAATCAGATTGAGGGCTTCATCGAACGGTTTGTCCTGAAGCGACACGCTGAACGGCTCATTGCGGACATCCTTGTCGAAGACAAAATTGATCTTTGCCGCCTTTCCGAGGGCTTCCAACACCTCTTTCAATCCCGCATTTCGAAATTGAAGCGTGACAGGCTGCTTCTGACGGTCATCTCGGTTGAGAGCCTGCTGCTCCTCCGTAATACGCGACACCGCCTCAAGGGCTTCTTTGAGGGATGGGTCGAGTTCGGCGGCGCGCGCGAAGCCTTGCAACGCTTCGCTGACTCGTCCGAGCTGAGCCAAGCGCTCTGCTTCCCGGTATTGATTGCGAGCTTCTTTCAGCCTCAGCGCTTCCGTCAGACCGTCCTGATGATCGGAGGAACCCGGTTCAATCGTGATGGCGCGCTTGAACTCATCAATCGCAAGATCGAGCTGCCGCAATTTCAAGAGTTCCCGAGCCCGTTCCTCATGCATTGCCGCGGAGCGCTCCCTCGCCACCGCATATTTATTCTGCAAGGCCAGGTCGAACGGATCATCCTTGAGCGCCTGTCTATAGGCGAGGCTGGCTTCCTCCCAATTCCCCGCCGCGAGATGCTGATCTCCTCGCTTGGCATCAGGTGATCCGAACATAGCGCAGGCCGCAACGGAAAATGCCAAGACACACATCTGCAATAAGCTGGACAGAAACAATGTGGTCATTTTCATGCTAAATGGTTCGCGGGCTTCTGAAATGCGGGGTTTTACATTGTTTACGCAAGTGACCCGATTTCTTTGGTATAGCAAAGGCCTCCTGGGGCGACAATCTCTTTCTGATTTTTTGCCGGCTGTAAATCGGACCCGGTTTCTTTGGACAGCGGTTTGGATCACAATCCTGTTCAAGGAGGCTGGGTATGGATCGACCATCAGCGAAATCTTCCAAGGAGCCGGCGCCGTCTCGTGACGCTCCGGAACCGCCAGACCGGTGGA
>DASSBQ010000265.1:0-5762 GCA_035698625.1 Nitrospiraceae bacterium | reverse complement strand
TTCCATTTCGGAGAAGGCCTGAGCGGAGGAAATGGTTTCGCCGACCGGCGAACCGACCACTCCACTGGAGGCCGTGAAGAACAAAAAGCCCCCAAGAACAGTCGCACAGAACCCGATTGCAACCATGATATCCACCGCTTCAAATGTCCGTTTCATAACTGCCTCCCTGTTTTCCGTGCATTCCATTCAGATCGATGGCCCGTGATCCGTCGAATGATCCCGCATCTGATAGTCAAAGAAGGCAAGCATGATGCCGCTATCAGCAGCCGCAGAATGCCTTGAAGTTATTGGAATGCGACAGATCGGGATCTCGATCGACTGGTTGATTCGCACCAGACCTGCGTCAAAACAACCACCAGTCGGACAGAGAAGCCCCAAAGGCGGGATGGATACCGGATCAAATTAGAATGGGTTTTGCGAGGGGCGTGAATCGAATGCTCGTTCCGTCACCTCAGTTCGACTATCGTGACTCCTTCTCCTCCCTCAGCCCGATCGCCTGCCTGAAAGCGGGCAACATAGGGCGAAGCTGCGAGATAGTCCCGAAGGACCGCTTTTAGCCGGCCGGTCCCATAACCATGGATAATGCGGAGACGCGGCTGGCCTGCCAAGGTCGCCCGGTCGAGCGCGGCGACGACCGATTGCAGCGCCTCATCGCCGGTTTGTCCCCGAACGTCGAGCGCGTTCGCAATATCGCGGTCTATCATGTCTCGTTCCGCCTTCGGCACGACAGGCCGTCTGTTGTCGCGCGGCGCAGGTGTCGGGCGGGATGCCCTGACACCAACAAGATCGGCCACCGTCGCTAAGACTTCTCCTTCGCCGACCTTGACGCGAACCCGCTTTTTTCCCTCAGGCGCTTCGAGCAGCGTGCCGACAATGCCTAACCCGGTCAACTCCACTTGATTGCCGACAGCGAGCCGGCTCGGATCGACAGTCATACGATCGGGATCGCCATCGCCCGCCGATTGCATTTCCATATGGACCAGCCGTTCCTTGGCTTGCTTCGCTTTTTCAAGCTTTTGATCCCGCTTCAATTCGTCCATCGTCGCTTGCACTTGAGCCCGAGCCCGTTGAAATTCCTGTGTCAGCCTTCGCTTCATTCCCTTGCGTTCTTCCCGTTCGGATAGCTGAAGATCGGTCAGAAGCTTCTTCGCCTCTTCCGCCGCCCGTTCAGCCTCCAACCTTGCCTGACCGGCATGGTCAAGATCCTCCGTCAGCCGGCGTTGGCGCTCTTGAACGTCGCTCAGCAATCGTTCGAGGAGTCGATCGTCCCGCTGAAGTCGATTCCGAGCATCGTCCAAAATGGACGCAGCCATGCCCAGCCGACCGGCAATGTCCAGTGCCGCGGACCCGCCGGGAAGTCCCATTACCACCCGGTACGTCGGAGACAAGGTGGCAAGGTCGAACTGCACGCTGGCATTCGCGAAGCCCGTCGTCGATTGCGCCAATGCCTTGAGCTCACTATAGTGCGTCGTGACGACCACCTTGAGTTTTCGCTGAGCCAGGTGGAGCAGCAACGCGCTCGCCAGCGCCGCGCCTTCGGTGGGATCCGTCGAGGTGACCGGCTCATCAAGCAGCACCAAGACTTCCCGCAATAGAGACTCCTCGCTCCGCGCAGGGGATTGCTCCGGCACTTCGTGAAGCAATTGGACCATTTGCGTGATGTGGGCGGAGAAACTGGAGAGATCTTTTGTGAGATCCTGCGCATCTCCAATATCGGCATAGACCGACGAAAAGAATCCCATTTCAGAGCCTGGGTCGCAAGGGATATGCAGTCCCGCGCGGATCATCAGCGCGAACAGCCCCAGAATTTTGAGAGTCACCGTTTTCCCCCCGGTATTGGGGCCGGTGATCACCAGCACGGCAACCGACTCGTCAAACAGGATATCATTCGCCACGACCTGTTCCTTCGCCAGAACGAGTAACGGATGCCTCGCTTGCCGAAGCATGATCCTGCCCTGATCATTGAGAGAAACCGGCGCCGCACGTAGTTGCCGGCTCAACGCCGCTCTGGCCATGATGCAGTCCAAATCCGTCAAGGTCTCCAGCATCAAGCTCAAAGATTCCGCCCGCTCCGCCACCAGCGCGGAGAGTTCTCTCAAGATTCGTCGGACCTCCCGTTCGATTTCGAGGTCGGCCACCTTGATGGCGTTGTTGAGATCAACCAATTCTCTTGGTTCGAGGAAGACGGTCGCCCCGCTCGCGGACACATCGTGCAAAATGCCCGGAATGCGTCCTTGCATTTCCACTTTGACCGGCACGACATACCGTCCTTGGCGTTGCACAAAATAGTCCTCCTGCAGAACGTCGGCATACCGCTTGGAATGAAGAATCTGTTCGAGTTTGTCCCGCATGCGCTGCTTCAGCTCCTGCGCATGATGGGTGAGCCGCCGAAGCTCGGAAGACGCCGATTCTGCAATCGAGCCGTCCGGCAAAATCGCCGCGTCCAACGAAAGCTTGAGCCGCCGAAGCTGTGACTGATCCTCCAACGGTTTGCCCACCTCATGGATGCGATCAGCCTCTCTGTGCCGAGCGACATAGCGAGCCACCGTCTCCGCCATGCCGAGAACCAGCCCGCAATCGCGCAATTCCGGCGCCTCGAGCGGCGCGCCCTTCCCGACACGGATCAAAGCATCGCTGATGTCAGGGAATCCTACGGAAGGGAACGGATCCGTCTGTTCCTGCAATACCACCATTTCGGTCGTTTCCTGCTGGCGTATTCGGACATCGTCCAACTCGGCTTCCAGCTTGAGGGTCGCGCACCGCTTTCTCCCTTGAGTGGAATGGGTATGGACTGCAAGAGCCTCCAATAATTTGGGCCAGTCAAGGACTTCCGCGGCTTCCAATTGCAAGGGTGACAAGGATGATGGTGACATCGCCGGCTGGACGGTTGATTGGTCAAGGGAAACGCCGCATGGCGTAACGGGAAAATACTTTACCGGACCGCCGAAGAGCAGGGCAAGCGGCGCCGGCCAGTGCGGCCGGCACCAGCGGAGCCGGTTCAGTGCGCTGAGCATTCGGACACCCTGCGCCGTATTTTGTGGATGGTTGACATGGGTGGAGGCTGCCAGTACTATCGCCTCGGACAGCGCTCCTTCGATGCTTCATTCTTAAAGGATTGAGACACATGGCGACACGAATCGGCATTAATGGCTTCGGGAGAATCGGCCGCAACGTCCTGCGGGCCTCACTCGGCGATCCCGCCCTCGAATTCATCGCAATCAACGACCTGACCGACGCAAAAACGCTGGCGTACCTGCTCAAATATGATTCGGTGCATGGAACGCTGACCGTGCCGGTGGAAGCAAAAGACGACCAGCTTCTTGTCGACGGCCGGTCCATCAAAGTCCTCGCGGTCAAGGATCCCAAAGAGCTCCCCTGGAAAGCGCTCGGCGTCGATGTGGTGATTGAATCAACCGGCCGCTTTACCGACCGGGAGGGCGCCGGGAAACATCTTGCCGCCGGCGCGAAGACCGTCATTATTTCAGCCCCGGCGAAAGACCCCGATGCCACCTTGGTGTTGGGCGTCAACGAAGGCGTCTATGACCCCCGCGCGCACCATATCGTCTCGAATGCATCGTGCACGACCAACTGTCTGGCGCCGGTGGCCAAGGTCCTGTTGGACAGCTTCGGCATCAAGCACGGCGTCATGACGACGATCCATTCCTACACGAATGACCAGCAATTGCTCGATCTGCCGCATAAGGATCTCCGGCGGGCCAGGGCTGCCGCGATGTCGCTGATTCCCACCAGCACCGGGGCCGCCAAGGCGCTCCACCTCGTGCTGCCGCAACTCAAGGGAAAGATGGACGGGCTGGCGATCCGCGTGCCGACCCCCAATGTGTCGTTGGTAGACTTGACGGTGGAGACGGAACGGGATTGCGACGTGGCATCGGTGAACGATGCCTTCAAGCGGGCCGCCGCCGGGCCGATGAAGGCTATCCTGGCCTACTCTGAAGACCCGATTGTCTCCATCGATCAAAAGGGCGACGCCCATTCCGCGACAGTGGACGCGCCCTTGACGACAGTGATCGAAAAACGTCTGGTGAAGGTCACTGCTTGGTATGACAACGAGTGGGGCTATTCTTGCCGGGTCCGGGATCTGATCAAATACATCGCCGGCAGGAATTGATGGTCCCCAAAGGACGCGTATGAACCTCCACAAACAAATCATCGACGACCTGCAATTGAACGGCAAACGCGTCATCATCCGCGCCGATTTCAATGTCCCGCTCGATGATTCGTTGCAGATTACCGACGACACGCGCATCAGGTCCACGCTGCCCACCATCAATCATGTCGTCGATGAAGGGGCTAAGGTTATTCTATGCTCTCACCTGGGCCGTCCTCACGGAAAGTTCGACCCGAAGTATAGTCTGGCCCCCGTCGCCAAGCGACTCCAGCGTTTGCTCGGGAAGGAAGTTATTTTCGCTCCGGACTGTATCGGGCCCGCCGTAGAGGCGCTGGTCGCGAAGATGAAAGCCGGCGATGTGATGCTCCTCGAAAACTTGCGCTTCCATGCCGAAGAGGAAAAAAATGACGATGCCTTTTCGAAGGCGCTCGCTTCCCTCGCCGATGTGTACATCAACGATGCCTTCGGAGCGGCCCATCGCGCCCATGCCTCGACGGTCGGCATCACGAAATTCGTGAAGGAGGCCGCCGCCGGCTATTTGCTCAAGAAGGAAATCGAATATCTTGAGGGAGCGGTCGCCAACCCGGTGCGCCCGTTCGTCGCCATCCTCGGCGGGGCCAAAGTCTCCGGCAAGATCGGCGTCATCGAAAATCTGGGCAAGAAGGTCGACAAAGTCATTATCGGAGGCGGCATGGCTTTCACGTTTCTGAAGGCCATGGGCCTCGAAATCGGCAAATCGCTCGTTGAAATGGACATGCTGGACTTCGCGAAGGGCGTGCAAGACCATGCCTTCGCCAGCGGCGTGAAATTTTATCTGCCCGTCGATTGCGTGGTGGCGGCGAGCCGCGAACCGGGCGCGGAAACCAAAATCGTGCCGGTTCAAGAAATCCCCAAAGGCTGGTATGGTCTGGATATCGGACCGGCTTCCGTCAAACTCTTTTCGGAAGCGGTGCAGAACGCCAAGACGATCCTCTGGAACGGGCCGATGGGCATGTTCGAGGTCGATGCCTTTGCCCGCGGGACCTTGGCGATGGCCCATGCGGTCGCCAATGCCTATGCCTTGAGCATCGTCGGCGGAGGAGAAACCGCGTTGGCCGTGCATCGGGCCGGAGAATCCGAGAGCATTTCGTTCATCTCGACCGGCGGCGGAGCGGCGCTGGAACTCCTTGAAGGCAAAACACTCCCCGGCTTGGCGGCGCTTCCCAACCGCTCCAGGTAGCATCCCCCACCGATCAGCCCTCCGAGGTCATTGTGAGAACTCCCTTCATCGTCGGCAATTGGAAAATGAACAAGACTGCCTCGGAAGCCGCCATCCTGGTGCGTGATTTCCTGCGTCTCTGTCCACGAGTTCCGGAGATCGAGATCGGCCTCGCGCCGCCATTCACCGCGTTGCAGGCAGTACGCGAAGCCTTGGGACCCGATACTCCCTATCAACTCGGCGCTCAGAACCTGTTCTGGGAGGACAAAGGCGCGTTCACCGGCGAAATCTCCGGCCCCATGCTCAGAGATCTCGGCTGCCGGTTCGTGATCATCGGCCATTCCGAACGCCGGCAGTACTTCGGAGAACAGGATGAATGGACCAACAAGAAGATCGTGGCCGCGCTGCGATCTGATCTGCGGGTTATCCTGTGCG
>DASSBQ010000264.1:0-10274 GCA_035698625.1 Nitrospiraceae bacterium | reverse complement strand
CCTTTTCCTCTTGAGGTCGCTTCAGGAAGCAATGACTCATGTCATGAAACGAAAACAGCCTGCGCCATACTGGCAGCAGGCCGTCGCCGTCCCCACGGGCTAATTGGCGGGCGAGAATCTCATCATGCCCCTCGCGCGCCTTAGGCCGCTTCGGGGACCGCCTTCTCGTCTTTCTTATGCACGAACGCCTTGCCCCGTTCGACGACATCATGAACGCCGGACTGCACGGCGCGACCGAACCGCGTCGCCTGAACTTGCGCCCGCTTCGCATAGCGAGCCACCTCACGCCGGGTTTCTGTCCCGGCCTTCGGCGCAAACAAAATTCCAATCCCCGCTCCAATGACGGCACCCCCCGCAATAATGGCCGCTATCTTTGCCGCGTCACGAGCCGTCGTTGACATGATGTTTCCCTCCTACGTGTTAAATCGGTTGATGATCGTCCGCTCGGCGAGAGCGTGCTCATTACATCAGCATCAACCATGCCAGCGATGGAGCGACGAGAATCCCGGCAAATCATTGACCCGCGCGGCTTGAGCGTTAGAGCGCTCTAATAAACGGTGCTGTTTTGAGCACAGCTCGGCGGAAAACCGTTTCAGAATTTCCACATCTGTAGCGGAAAATCGCTGAAGCATTCGGCGCTACCATGGCCCTTTTCGGGATCGCTTGCAAACCCGGCAGCTCCTCTCTTAAGATCGCCCGAACCTTAGCCCGCATTATTCATGAGCGCTTCTACTGCAATGCCGCATTCGCTACTACGACAAGCCTGCACACGGTTTTCGGCGTGTGCAGGCGGGCGGGCTCGTCGCTCGTTCCCTCAACATACTGTTTCAAGTATGCTTCGGACCCTCGCGCCTCCACACGCCCGTCTCGTCATGCGAATCCGCCATTTCGTGACGAACCGTCATGAATAATGCGGGTTAGGAGAATTCATGCCGCTTTTACACGCCATTCCTTATCCGGATATTGATCCCGTTTTCTTCCGCCTCGGCCCTCTGCAATTCCGTTGGTACGGCTTGATGTATTTGATCGGCCTCACCTTGGCCTATTTCATCATCGTAGCTCGATCGAAAAAGAAGCGGGTTCCGTTGGATCGGGATCAGGTCTACGACATGATCGTCTATGCCGCCATCGGGGTGTTCGTCGGCGGCAGACTGGGGTATGTCTTGTTCTATAACCTCTCTTACTATCTGAGCAATCCTCTCAAGATCTTCTTCGTGTGGGAAGGCGGGATGTCCTTTCACGGGGGATTGATCGGCACCATCGTCGCTCTCATTCTGTTCGCCAAACGCAAAGCCGTCCCCGTCTATACCATCGCCGACCTGGCAGCCGGTGTGACACCGGTTGGCCTCGGTCTGGGGCGAATTGGCAACTTCATTAACGGCGAGCTCTTCGGCCGTCCGACAGACGTAGACTGGTGCATGGTCTTTCCTGCCGGAGGCCCGGCGTGCCGTCACCCTTCCCAGTTGTACGAAGCCGCGCTGGAAGGACTCCTCCTCTTTACCCTGCTCTGGCTGATTTCCCGGACGTCTCATCCGCCCGGCGCGGTGTTCTGGAGTTTCCTGGCCGGGTATGGCGTGTGCCGCTTCATCGTCGAATACTTTCGCGAACCCGACACCCAGATCGGATTCCTCTTTGGCTCGTTTTCCATGGGCCAGCTGCTCAGCTTCCCCATGATCTTTGTTGGACTGTTCATGTTGATCCTGGGGTATCAACGCCGCGCCGGCGCCGGCTCGTCAGGATAGCGTGCGACCGAGCCTCTGGTCCGGTCCCGCCGATCGGCACGGAGGCGCCCTGCTCAACTGTGAGTAATCCTTAAGAAAACGTGGTTCTTTGCCATCTATCAGGCAGACGCGATCACTGCAATTCGTAACAATGCCGCCCTTAATCAGGAGGCATGTCGAATGAACGTGATGGAGTTTGAGCCGCAGGATCCGTTAAAGCATCGTCTCCTCGCCAATCTGGAATCCGGCGACCGTGAACAACTTGCCGTGCATATGGAAAAGGTGTTTGTGCTTCCACGAGAAGTCGTCTACTGGCCCAGCCGTCCGATCGACTATATTTATTTCCCGCTGTCGGCGGTCTTTTCACTGGTCGGAACGACCAAAGAAGGCGACACGGTGGAGATCGGCCAGGTGGGGGATGAAGGCATCGTCGGAATCTCCGCGACGCTGGCCTTCCAGGGTAACGGGCACTCGATGACGAAGACCGCCGTCCAGGTGCCCGGCACCGCGTTGAGAATGAAAGCTAAACTATTCGATGAGGAAATGGACCGCCATGGGTCGTTGAATCGCTGCGTCCGGCGGTATCTCGGAGTTCTGATTGATCAGCTCGTCCTCTCCGTCACCTGCAACCGGCATCATTCGCTCGAACAGCGTTGCGCCCGGTGGCTGCTCACCGCGCAGGACCGGAGCCAAGCGGACGAAGTCCCGATTACCCAGGAGCATTTGGCCGACATGCTGGGGGTACGTCGCCAGAGCGCGGAACAGACCCTTGCGGGATTGCGCGATAAGGAAATGATTTCGACATCGCGCGGCATCCTGACCATCGAACAGCGGAAGACCCTCGAAGCGGTCGCCTGCGAGTGCTATCACATTATGAAGCACCGGCTCGATACGTTCCTCGCATGATCGTCCGGCGATTCACCAAGCTCCTCACCGTCGGTTGTCCCATCGTTCTCGTTCCATCCCGCTGCATTCTCCAACTTCAGTCCACTCGGAATGCCTCGCGAGGCACAATAGGCCCGCCCGGTCTTCAATGAGGCTTGGGGTCCAGGAAGGACTTCTTGCTCAGCTCTTGATCCTGATCGAATTTCCTCAAAGGAGGGGCATCCCAGATAACCTTGTTCCCTGGCGCCAGGTTCGCCGCCTGCACAAAATGCTTTCTGGCCTCCGCCTTCTCTCCCAGCTGGTCCAGCGTCAAGCCTAGGTTATAGTGAGCTTCGGCCAGCGAGGGATCCATGGCAATCGCAGCGGCATAGATTTCCTTGGCCCCTTTCCAATCCTGCGCCGCGAACATCTCGTTTCCCCGCTCCATCTTCTGCGTCACCGCCGCAGGCGTTCCAGCCGGAGCGCGCATTGTCTGTACCTCCGGCTTTTGATTCGTGGCGCATCCCGCCGGAATGCCGACCGCAAGCAGAACAACTGAAAGGACCATACGGCGCATGATCTTCTCCTTTTCTCTCTCTATAGAGTCATGGCAAGGCCGGGCCGTAAGAAGATAAACTGGAACGACACCGACGGGACGTCCAGCAATCGGGCAACAGCGGCCTTGTAGATGTCGGCCTGAGTGCGATACAGCTCCACTCGAGACGGCACGTCCTCGCGCTTGACGGAATCCGTCTTATAATCGGCGATCCATACCTGTCCATCAAGCCGGTACAGCAGGTCCATCGTCCCGGACATGGCCTGCTGCCGATCGTCCCATGGCAGCAGGAACGGCACTTCGCGGCCCAGAATCGTCGCTCGCTGAAGGTCTCGATACACCGGTAAGGAAACGAACCGCTCAAAAAGCGGCATGAGCGCCTCACGCATGTCTTGCCATTGATCGGCCGGTTCTCCCGCCAGTTCCTCATCCAGCAATTGGTCCAGAAAGCCGTGCCATGCCGATGGAGCCAGCATGAAATCCCAGCGTTCCAACAGACGATGCGCGATGGTGCCTGTTTTACGTGAAATGGTCGCGGCTGTTTCCGAATGCCCGAGCCGGGTCCTGAATGAAGCCTCATGATCTCCCGGCATCCTGGTCGGGCTCAAAAACATCGGACGAGACGAGAGATCGGCCCAACGGCGGCGACGCTCCGCCCATCTGGCTGCGAGCGCCTCATCCGGGCCCTCCACGGTCTGCCATCGTTCCGGGTGCGCGGCCGCCGGGGCTCCGGGCTCCTGGCGTTCCAGGCGCACGGTCAGGTGAATTCCCGCCTCACCGCAGGCGATCGTTTGCTCGCACGCGGTTGATCCCACTTCCTGCACATCAAGCTCCAGCCGGTTCGCAATGCAGCCGAGAAAACTGTCCGACTGAACATGCTTGCAAAGCCCCGCCGACAGCACCAATTTTCTCTTCGCTCTCGTCATTCCCACATAGAGCAACCGGCTCTGCTCCGCCCACCGCCGCTCCGCCAATTTACTGATCGTATATAAGCCGCCGATTGTCTGGAAGGACCCGGCGCGAACGCCGGCAATGCCGGTGGACCAATCGTGCTGGACAAAGGCTGTCTCGCTCCGGCGGTTCCCCGAGCGGTGCAATCCGGCGAGAATGACCACCGGGAATTCCAGCCCCTTGGCTTTATGCATGCTAAGAAGACGCATGATACCGGCGCGGTCTTCATTCTGGTCGTCCTCCGTCATCGACATTTCGGCTTCTTCCGGAACTTCGACGCTGCGACGGGTGAATTCGTGCGTCATCCGTTGGAAGGTCATGGCCGGACGGCGCACCAATTCGGCCGCGAGATCCTGCAGCTTGAGCAGGTTCCCGACCGCTTGATCGCGGTCAACCGAAGCCGCCGCCAATTCCACCAATGGAATGCGCGCGAAGAGGGTTGGAAACACATCCGGGATGGGCAGCCGGGGCAGATCGTGATGCAGCCCGGATAACAATTCATACAACGGACGAACCGCATCAAACGCCCGACTTGCCAAAGCGCTGCAGCCCACGCCCGGATGAACCATCCGGTAATCGATCAGGCCGGCCGCCGCCAACGCAGCAATGTCGGCATCCGCCAGCCCTCCGACCGGCGAGCGGAGCACACCGACCAAGGCCAGTTTGTCATGGGGATTGGCCGCGGCGCGCAGAATATTGACGGTATCGAGGATTTCCTGGCGCTCATAAAAATGCCGTTCCCCCTCGGCCTGGCACGGGATGCCGTACCGGCGAAACGCTTCGACATAGTCCCGGAGCGCTCCCAGAGTTCGGAACAATACCGCGATATGCCCCGGTTGAATCGTAACGGCCGCACCGTGATCGACGATCTGTTGCTTGCCGATGAGGTCTTCCGCCAACCATCGAGCCAATTCTTCCGCTTCGGCTCTCGTCGTGGAATCGGCATCGCGCTCCGCGTCGGCGGCGGCCACGAGCCGCAGCTCGACTCGCTCGTCATCCAGGACCGGCTCTTCCGTGGCGCGCGGAACGAGCGGGTCGTGCTGCGGCTGCAGCCCAACCTCGGCCACGGCGGGAAAAATCCCGCTGAAGAATGCATTCAAGGTGCCGAGGATCCGGCGATGACTCCGGAAGTTCGTCTGCAGCTTGTGCGCCTCGCCCGGAGGCTCCTGGCCCAGTACACGTTCTTGCACGACTCGATCGTAGGCTTCGATGTCCGCGCGCCGAAAGGCATAGATCGATTGTTTCGGATCGCCGACAATAAACAACTTGCCCGGTTCCAACCGGACATCCCGCCAATCGTCTGCTTCCCGGCCTTCCGCTTCGGCCAGATATAGAATCAATTCATATTGCACCGGGTCGGTGTCCTGGAATTCATCGACCAGCATGGATCGGAAACGGGCCTTGAGCTGACGCCGGACGCCATGACAGTCGCGCAGCATCGTGCGGCACCGTGCCAGCAAGCCATCGAACGATACATAGCCGGCGGCAACAAAGGACCGCCGAAAGGACGTCGCAAAGGGAACGAGCCGCTCCAGCGCCGCGCGAAGCGGACTCTCGTCCAAGCGGAGGCAGGCACGGGCGATGCGCAAGAGGTGTTTCGCCTGGCGGTATTCCGCATTGGTCCACGCGTTCGTTTGCCCAGGGGCTCCACGGTCAAGGTCGAGAAAGGCTTGGTTACTCTCGGGCTTCGCAAGCCCGTGCGCCGCCGTTTCGCGCCAGAGCTGCGCCGTCCGGGTCAAGAGCGTATCGATCAACGTGCGTTTATCATGGACATCCACCAGCCGATCCGCCCGATCGGCCAGCTGCTCAAACCATACCCGGATCGGAGCCGGCAACACGGCATCCGAACCCAAGGCCACCGCATCCATCGGAACCAATTCGCCGCAGAGAGACTTGGCCAGATTTTCCAGCTCGTCTAGGGACAGGGAGACCAGAATCTCCCGCCACATGTCATGACATGGCCCGCCGGGTCCCAATTCACCGTCCAGCCACATCTTCCACTCTCTCGCAAACTGCTCCTCAAACTGCGCGCCCTCATCCTGTTGAAACGATGGATCGACGGCTCCTTCAATTGGATACAGACGCAGGAGATGCGCGGCAAAACTATGGATGGTGCCGATCTGACTTTGCTCAAGCTCGGCCAGAGCCGTCCGCGCTGCTTCATGTTCCCGCAACCTCAGGAGCTCGGTGCGCAACCGCATCTTCATTTCGTTGGCGGCCTTGTTGGTAAAGGTCAGCGCCACAATCTCGCTCAGCGGGAGAGGTGGGTTCCGGTGCAGCAGCAGGTACACGAGGCGGTCGACGAGCAAGGTCGTCTTCCCCGTTCCGGCTCCTGCAGTGACGACGACATTCCGGTCTGTCGCGGTCGCGGCGCGGTCGCGGGATGGTTGGTCCGGGATGGATGCCATCTCAGCTCTCGTTCTCATCGGCGCCGGCCCTGCACGATTCCGACTCCGACTCAGTGAACGGCGCCGCGTTGCCGCCGCCGGGAAGTTGCGCGCGCCGCAACTCGCGATGAGACTGAACGGTCACGGCGTCCGCGCGCGCGCGCCAGGCGCTGGACTGATGTGTCTTGCGGCAGATGCCGCCGAAATCACACCGGTTGCACACGGACTCATGCGGTGCAATGAAAAAGGCGCCGCCCCGGATGCCGGTGAAGATTCGCGTGATCGAGGTGGAGAGCGCCTCGCGAAGAGGAGACCGCCAGGCGTCACCGGGAAACGGAACGCGCTTCATCGTCTCCTTCCAGGAGGGCGCGAGATAGTAAAACCAGACACCGTCGCAGGTGGGGGGCGGCTTGCCGAGATCAGGCGCCACCCCGGCCTCGGCCATCAATAGATAGAGTGGAGGTTGCAGGCTGTAGCCGCGGACAGCGCCGAGCGGGAGATTTGTCTCATGTGCTTTCGGCTCCCTGGTGCGTTTGAATTTATAATCGACGATTCGAAACAGGCGCTGTTCCGGAGCCCAGTCGACTCGATCCAGCCGTCCCCGGAGCGGAACGTCGATCGATCCATCCGCGAGATGGACGGGAAGCATGCCCTTCACCGGATATTCAAACAGCCGGGGCTGCCACCGGCCGTCCAGCTCCGCCAGTTCCTGCTGCGCCACCCCGCGCAGAAACGTCGTCAGTTCCCGCTGCCGTAATTCCCAAATCAGGGCATAGCCGACCGGATGATCTCGTTCATAGTCGGCGAAGATGTCGCGAGCGCACTGCTCCAGGCGAGCCAATGGATCGACCGCAGTCGCCCCGCTGCCGGTGAAGAATTCCGAGCCGGCCAAGTCTTCCAGCCACCGCCGCAGAATGCGATGAGCCAGCGTCCCCTGCTCCAGCGGACCGATCGGATCAGACGCCGACTTCGAATCCTCCTCGTTGAGATGGAGCACGGTGTCGGCAAAAAATTGAAACGGACAGGTTGCGTACCGCTGGAGCGCCGTGGGCGACAAGCCGCGGGCGAGCACCGTCTGCCAGAAGGCGGCATTCGCCCCAATGAGGCCGTCATAGGCGCCAAGACGGCGCTCCATCCGTTCGTGAGCCTGAAGCACGGGCAAACTTCGCTCCAACCATGAACCGCCAGGATACCGGGCGCAGAGGGAAGCCGGAAGGAGCCGCTCCAACAGATAACGGGTCGTCAATTCGGATTCCGTCAAATAATCGGCGCGATATTGCGGTACTGTTTCAAATCGAGCCGCCGGCCGACGCGGGATGCGTTGGATCGCCGGCGGCGACTGCGGACAGAGTGCGGTCACGTAGCCGGACGGCACCAACGGCCGCCCCGCCGCGTCCGCCCGCTGATAGGACAACGTCACATATTCGCTGGCCGAGCGGCTAAGGAGCGCGAACAGCAGGCGTTCCTCCTCATACCCGGTCATCTTCGCCTGTATTTTGTAGCCGATGTCCTGCTCGAGCATATGGCGTGCGGCATCGCGGAGAAAGGCGTCTTCATGAATAAACCGAGGAAAAGTTTTGTCGTTGAGTCCCAGCACATACAATGCGCGAAACGACAGGCCGCGCGCCGCCATGGCGTCCAATACCTGGACACCGCAGGCCTGCACGGCAGGGGACGGGAGACGCGCGCTTTCCATCGCTCGGTGGACCGTGAGGACAAACTCCTCCAACGGCACGGGGTCTGAAAATTCGTCCAAGCGCCGTAACTGGTCCAACAGTTCAAACAGGCAAACCATGGGATCGGCTGCCGGTTCCTCGGCATCCATACGATCGGCAAGAAGCAGCCGGCCGCTCAATTCCTGGAGCCGATCGACGTACTCGACCCATGAGCCTGAATCCGGAATCTTCTCCAAGGCATCCGCGAGGCGGCTGAACGTGTCCCAGAAAAGGCGGACCTGTCCGGCCGGCACGATCGGACCGGCGCCGTCCTCTTCATTGTCATGCAGCGACAAATCCTGATCGACAAATCGCGTGAGCCGCCGCCACTCGTCTCGTCCTTTGGTGATTCCGAGCCGGCGCGCAGCCGCGTCCCAGAGATCGGGGCTGCCCGCCGTCAGGCCGGGACACAGAGCCTCGCGGCGAAGATAGGGCGAGGCCAGTAATTCGAGCACATCCTCGCGATAGAAGTTCGACGCGCGCACCGCGAGCAGTTGGAGAACCGTTTTGACCCAAGGCCACACGCCAAGCGGTCTCCCGGGATCCTTGGCCATCGGAACGCCCTGTTCGGCGAAAACACGAGGCAGCAGATCATCGTAGCCAGAGAGAGAACGGGCCACCACTGCAATGTCGGCGAATCGATAGCCGCGTTCTTCGACCAACTGCAAAATATCTTTGGCTACCGTGGTCACCTCATCGAGCGGGCCGCCGGCACACAGGACTCGGGGAATGACTATGCTGGAGGTGGAGGAACTGCGAACCAGGTCCGGCGACGCTTCCTCAAACAACCCGAGTTGCACGCCCTGCCGCGCCATCCGATCGCGCGACGGCGGCTCAGGAGGGGCCAACCCACGGATGTGCGCGTCGAAAAAACGCCGCGCGAATGAGAAATCGGGGTCGTTCTCTATCAGCGGAAAATAGATGGTCGCGGGGACGATTGCCGTGACGGCGCGGAAAAAATCCAACTGGACTTGTGTCAGATCATAGAATCCGTAATAGAGCGCGTGGCGAATGGTGGAAAGAAATATGGAACGGGGAACCTCGGCTGCCGCAAGCAAGGCCAGATCATCGGCGTCCCAAGCAGAAAGCTGCCGGCGCATCTCCTGGAACTGGCGATAAAGCAGCCACAACGGCTGCGGCTCCGGAGACTGCCCCGGCCATCGTTGACTCCAGGCGTCGGCGACCCGGTCGGGCTCCACCGCCGCATCTTTCAAATCCTTCAGCGTTGCAAACAGCGCGCTCCACGCTCCCGGCATTTCAGCGAGCGCGCGCCAGGGGCTTTCCGCCGGTTGCCTCCGCAACAGATAATGCACGAGTTCATGAAAATACAGCGGCGACTGAAGCCGGCTCACGTCGAACGGCCGCCGTTCGCTCAGCAGGCGCAGCGCCAGCTGGTAAAACGTCACGATATGCACATTGATCAAGGAAAGGCCCTGCTCCAAGCACAGCAGGCGCTTCAGGTGGTCGCGCAATGAGTCCGACGGGACGATAATCGCGAGCGGAGCAAGCCGTTCCCGGGATTTCAGACGGCGGAGATCGGAGGCAAGAGCGGATTCAAGATGGGGATGGACTAGTCCTGTAACAACGCGAAGCATCAACCTCAGAAGGAATTCGGACTGTGGAATTCTGAATGATGAAGTGATGGATGAAGGTTCATTCTACATCAGTCAGTATTCAACATTCGGAAATTATCCGGTTTCCGGGCCGAGGAGTTCGCCGTTACAATCGACACAGCACCAATCCCCGTCAATAAACGACATCGGCTCGCCGCAGATCCCGCAATCCGGCGGAGGCCCTTTGTCGATCAACGGCAGGATCGGAAGCTCAATATCCTCTTCGCTGGGTTCCGTCACAGGTTCCTCAACTCGTCTGGGGTTTCATTTTCAGTTGCAACGCTTTTTCGGCGCTTTGCCGGCTGGGAACGCCGACAAATGTCAAACGACCGTCAATAATCGTGGCCGGAACCGCCCGCACCGAATGGCGATCGGCCAAGTCCTGCCCGTCGGTCGTCGTGATGTCTACTTCTCGATAGCTAAAGCTATACTTTACTCTCAATTCCTTCCAGAGACTCTTGGCGGAT
>DASSBQ010000263.1:0-5351 GCA_035698625.1 Nitrospiraceae bacterium | reverse complement strand
GATCTCCATCAGATTTATACCGCCGGCTCCTTCAGGGCTATCCCCGGAGAGGGCACGAGTGTCTTGGTTTGGGCGGATGATCCTACCGTGCACAACACGGTGCAAACATGGTTGCGGAATCAGGGCCTGACCGTCGCGGAGATGACATTGCCCCGACAAGAGATGGAATCATGTGAAGGGTGCGAACGAAAGACGGTGCTGTCCCAAGCCAGATTGTTGAAAGCGGGTCAGGTGGTGTTCGCGCGTTTGTCGCGGAGTGAGAATCCTGATCGACTCGAGATTTTTATACAAAGTCTGTCAGTGAAAACAGAAGAAGATCTCTGGAACGCCACGGCGCGGGAAAACCTTCCCGCCGATGTCGTTGGTGAGCAGCTACACGCAAATATCGCACGTCTTTCCTGTCACGCGCTTGCGACAGTGTGGCGATATCGTCCCGCCGGTTATGTAGGCAAAACGTCCACTTCAAAAGACTACTGCTATTTTCGCCCGTGAATTCCCTCCACGATGTTTCAAAGGCGACGACCTCTGACAATGGCTGAATGATGCGGCCGGATTATCTTGCTCTCGGCAACTCTGTTACGAGACAGTCCCGTGCGGTTTAGGATTGGATCATTGAGCGATCGGTGAAGTATTGCTTGTTCGTGCAGTGACTATCAGTGGGTTCTTATGGATAGAGTGCGAGGCCTGGCAGAATATTCACTAAATAGAATATTCAACGGCCAAAGTGGAAGGATATTCCGAACATGATCAGATGCGCGCGATAGGCGGCGGTCAGGCTGTTGCGGGAAAATGAGAACTCGGCGAAGTTGTACTTGTATTCAATAAACGGAGCGATCTTCGGGGTCACGTAATACCTGGTGCCGACCAGAATATTGAAGCTTGGCGCAAAAGAAGCTTCGGGTTTGAAGCTACCTTCGGAAATGTTCCCGAGGTTGAGTCCTATCCCAAGGCCCGTGTAGGGTTCGACCTTATACTGATAGCCGGTAAGGCGGAGCAGGGCGTTGAAGGCCAGGGAATGTACCAGAAAGTCCGCCCCCGGTATGGCGCCGGTTGAACCACCTAATGTCTGATTTGTAGAGCCACTGACGGTTTGCTGCTTGATGCTGGGCGCTGCGCGGTACAGGTCCACTTCAAGGCCGAACCAATTGTATTGCCGGTCATCGAAGTAATGTCCGAACTTGGCGCCGAAGAACCCGTTCTGCTTGAGGCGGATGGTTCCGGCATCTGTCGAGTCCAATTCAGCAAAGTTGAAGCCGCCGCCGATTGCCACATAGTTGTCTGCATGAGCAACCGAAAAGAGGCCCAGCAGGAAAATTCCTGCGACCAGACTGCCCAGCTGCCATCGAGCCATGCATTTCCTCCAGTCCATACACCGACTTACGCGAGTGCTACTGTAGCGGGGTCCGGCGAAGCTGGCAAGTGAGAAGTGAAAGCGGGGACGCCGGAGCCCGCCGCCACCGTGCGTCCCTAGGACCGGATGCATTGCGTCTCCTGCCGATGAAGAAGTGTAGGACGGAGACAAAACCCGCGCCACGGGGACTTGTCCCAGGACCAGTTGAGCAGCGCGTATTCGGTGTGAGTCATGCGGTCGGACAGTATGCGGCCGAAGCCGCCGATGCGGAGGCTGAATCCCGCCGGAAGCAGGATATCCTTCAAAAGGCCGAATTCGGTGAAGTTGCCCGCGGCATAAGCGGGATCGCCCCGCTCCGAGACAAACTGTTCCCCGCGCCAGAGCGTGACATAGGGGCGCCAACCTTCAATGTTGACTCCGGCCGAAAGAAAATAGCCCCGTCCCCGGACAATCGGGAGGGCGCTGCTTGCGGGCTCGTTCTGACTTGTCATGTACAAGGCGATCACGTCGACCTGCCGGAGCCATGAAAGGCGAGACCAGTACCGGCCCGGTTCCAGGGTCAATTCAGGCCCAAGCGCCGCCACGAAATTATTGGTGGCGGAACGATCGCGAGGAATACCCGGTCCGAAAAACGTGCGCGATTCGGAATACTGCGCGCCGCCGGAATGCGCCCAATAGACCTGCGCGTTCAAGGCGAGGTCTCCATATGCCACACGCCCTGTGTATCCGGCGTCGAATTGCTCCGGTTTTTGGAACGTCTCGACTTGATTCCAATTGATGAATAAATCCTGCTGGTAGCCGGGCCGGTTGACGAGCAATTGAAATCCCTGCTCGATCGGACGCGAAAACAGCGTGGCGTCATTAAAGAGCGCATCGACGAAGGGATGATTCCGTTTGATCGTGCCGGCTACCAGGGAGATATTCGGCCAAAATTCATATTCCGCCGCGAGGATCGGCTGGACTGTGTGAAAGGGCTGGGTGTCGCCGACGGGGAGGCCGGCAAAGAAGCCGGCGTCGAGCGTCAAGCGCGCAAAGGGCGTATACCGGAGCACCGGCGCCAGATACTGTCCCACAAACGTCTGGTTCGACACCGGCCGCCCGTCGAGTCGGCTGAGGCCGGCATAGTCGATATTGTATACATAGGTGAGTGCATCCAGCTTCGGGGTGAAACGTCCCGTTTCCCTCCAATCGCGTTGTCCCGCTGAGAGTGCGGACGAAGTCCCGAATAGATCGTCGAAGAGCCGACTTCTGCCTGTGTCCCAATTCCAATTGACCAACACATATTGCTGGTTGACCCATTTGAATGTGTCCCGATTCTGATACGTGATGCCGTCTTCGGTGAAGAAGGCGCGGATCCGTCGCGCTTGCACGCCGAACTCGATCGTCGCGGATTCGCCCAGCGGAATGATCTTCGCCAAACCGAATTCCGGAAAGTTGCTCGCGGCGTACTCGGGGTCACCCTGAAGGCTAAGGAAATGGCGTCCTTTCCAAAACGCCAGCCAGGGCCGCCATCCGGCAATGTCGAGCCAGAATTTCGTTTCATAGCCGCGCCCGCGGACGGCGTCGCTGTCGCTCATCGGTTCGTTGAAGGTCGTGAGATAGGTGAAGCTCGCGCCGATTTCATTCCACCAGAATAAAGCCGGAAAGTAGGCGGAGGGCGCCACGACCAGTTCCGGTCCGGCGGCCGTCGCGACATTATTGGCCGTATTGAAGGACCGATCCAGCTTCAGCAGGGCTTGGCCGTTGCGCACCCAATGGGCCTGTGCATTCAACCGCAATGGGCCGAACCTGAGCTGCCCTGCATAGCCGACGTCCCATCGATTTGTCGCGGATCCGCGGAAGGCCTGCTCCCAATTGATGAACAGATCCTGGCGGTAATAGCGGGAGTCCACGAGGAGCTGCGCGCCTTGCTCCAGCGGGCGGACGAACCGATTGGCGTTGTCGAACACGGCATCATGGAAATAGCGGTGCGGGACCTGCAGCGTGCCGGCCAGGGCGGCGATCTGGTCGTTGGGCGCATATTTGAGCCGAAAGATCGGCCGCACCTGCGAGACTTCCGTGTCGTATCCGAAGGGCATGTTGGCGAAGACCCCGAGGTCCACTTCCAATGAGGAGAATAAGCGCTTGTGCAAGTAGACATTGAGGAGGTTCCCGATCAGGGTCGTGTCACGGCCCAATCCGTTGGTGAATGTGTTGTCTTCCAATCCCTGCTTTTCAAGGTTGAGGAGAAACGTGGTCGTCTCCAGGCGGAGATCGAGATCATGCGGAGAAACTCCGTCGGCGCCTTCGACAGAACCGATCACTCCGAAGAACAGAAGAATGAGTGCCGCCGCCCTGCCCGCCGATGAGGTGCAGCATGAGGGGTGTCCGAGCCGATTCACAATGGGGGCCGATCATATTAGGCCCCACCGCGCGCGTCAATGAAAGAATCCCGACTTCCGCCTGCCTTGACATCACCGACAAACGGCGTCATATGGACGGTCTCCCGCGGAAAGGGCCCGCGCTTGCAGGGGAGCAAATGGCGTGACGATGCCGAATGAAAGCCTGGATTCAATTGAGGGTCGACACCAACCATTACGGCTGAGCATGGCGCTTTCCGCAATTACCTTTGGACAACTCGCCAGCTCGTTCGGCATCCAGTGGTATACCGTGACGCAATTGGGAGCGGGAGCCGAAACAGACGGGCTCTATGCGGCACTGACACTGCCCCAGATCGTGATGGTGATTTTAGTTGACCCCTTGGGATTCGTCCTGACCCCGCTGCTTTCGATCAAAAATGAACGGGAGAGGCGCATCGTCGGAGCACAGATCGTTTGGCTCATCGCTGGGTGCTCACTCCTGATTACTCTCCTCGCCGTGATCGTAGCGCCGTTGACTGTACCGCTATTGGCTCCCGGGTTCTCTGAATCGACCGTTCAGTTGACGGTTGATCTGGCACGGATCCAGGCAACCGCCATCGTCGGCGCGGCCTGCACTATGGCCCTCTCGAGTCTGTACCATGCGGGACAGAATTTTCTTTGGCCTGCCGCATCCATGCTGATCTGTTCCCTTGTGGGATGGGTCATCCTCATCGTGGGAATACGGTCGGGAGGCGTTACGCTCGCTGCCTGGGTACAAGTCATCACATTTGTCGGCCCGCTCTTTTTCCTGGCATCGCCCGTTGCCTGGTGGCCGTGGGGGGAGCATGGGTGCTTGCGCGGTTTTTTATCGGAAGTATGGCGACAGTCCAAACCGTTGATGGTGAGTGCGTCATATTGTCGGACTGGATTCATGGTCGATCGGCTGTTGACCTCCCTCCTCGCGCCGGGGAGCATTGTTATTCTCGAATTGGCGTCGCGGGTTCATTTCGCCATCGTGCGCATCCTGAATCAGGGAGTGACCACCCCGATCGTGCCGGTTCTCGCGTCCCTGTCCAACCATGGAAATTGGCCGGTCTTCAGGGCTCGGTATTGGGATCGCCTGATCTGGATCGTGCTGGTGAGCTTTGGGATGGTCTTAGGATTGGCCACCGTGGCCATCCTTGGGCCTTATTTCTACCACGCAGGCGGTGAACATTCGATGATGGGGACGCTACGATGGGAAGACCTTAATAAGTTGACCGTGGCGTTGGTCATCGGCTCGGGTGTGCTGATGTTCGGCAGCATCAATCATCTTGCGATGAGCGCGTTCTATGCCCAAGGAGACACGCGTACACCAATGAGGATCCAAGTGCTGGCCCATTCCCTGGGCATTATCTTAAAAGCCTGCGGTTTCTTTCTTGGGGGTCTGTATGGGATCATGGCGGCCATGAGCGTCGCCTATGGCATTGAAGCCGCTGTTCTCAGCGTGGCGCTCAATCGCCGTCTGAGCCTGCGTTTGCGCGTCGACCAGCAAGCGCCGTTGGAATTGTCCACCGCGGGCGCTCCACCCCGCTCCCCGTAGGGGGGAGGCGAGCGAGAGGATTCGCCGGTGGGTTCGTCACCTGCCGGTGAGTGTCGCCCAGAACCAAGAATTAGCGTTC
>DASSBQ010000262.1:0-4139 GCA_035698625.1 Nitrospiraceae bacterium | reverse complement strand
CGCGCCGGCAAACAACTTCACGTAATCCTTGAGCATCAAATGGCACGAAGCGCAGCCGGTCACCACCGTCTCGTAGCCGGCGAAGGACTTGAGATTAAAGCGCGCATGTTGCTTCACGAGATCCATATGCCCATAGGTCTCGATCGGAGTGCCCGAGCAGCGTTGGGGAGGAAGCGTCGGCTCGATTCCGTGTTTTCGCAGCACGGCAATGACTGCGTCTCCGACTCCGTCATCAAAATAATTGGCGGCGCAGCCATGGAAATAGGCGACTCCTGGGGCCCTGCTGGAGACCGCAGCCCCCACCAACTCTGGATGCCGCTCGCGCAGATGCCGCTTGGCCAGCTTTGGAAGCAGCATCTCCGCCGGGAGTCGCGCCGTATCCGCGAGACGGCGGAGAAGGGGCTGTGCGAGCCGCTCGATCCAGCGCCGCGGCGCGGGACGATCCCACCAGGATTGGGTCTTTGCCAAAGCTTTAAGAAGCGGTTCAAATATCCAAGGCCGTGCATGGACAGCGAAGATCCATCCCGCGGCACGATTGGGATGCTCGGCTCTGCGCTTTAAAATGAGATCGGAAACATCGACGCCGGCCGGACAGACCGTGCGACAGGATTTGCAATTCAAGCAGGCTTCCACCACCCGTTTGGAATCGAGATACTGATAGTCCTTGGCCGTGACGATCTCGAACCAACCGCGCGAACTCATGTCTTCCGATTGAAAGACGTCGTAGACGGGACAGACAGAGTTGCATTTGCCGCAGGTCGCACAGGATTTGGACAAGCGCGTGTAATCGATATGTTCGGTGAACGACTGACTGCTGATCTTCACCCCCGGGTTCAGGATGCCGGCCGGATCAAAGGCCTGCTTCACCTGCACAAACAGACGGTACAGTTCGTCGCCGAACATGGTCCGCACGTACTCCGCACGCACTCTGCCGTCGCCATGCTCGCCGCAGATCGATCCCCCGAAGCGGCTCAAGACGGTCTCATGCACCTCACGATAGGCGTGCACCATCTTCTCGAAATCCCGCTCATCATTAACGTCGAGCAACGGCAGGACATGCGCATTCCCATTCCCGATGTGACCGAAGATCGCGACCGGCGTCTCCTGACGGCCGAAGAATTCTTCCAAGTATCGGATGAGCTCGCTGATCCGGTCTGCGGCGACGACCACGTCGTCTACAAAGTTAATCGGCTTCTTGCGCGCATCGAATCGATACAGGGTGGGATAGAGGGCCTTACGGGCTTTCCATAACTGCTCGCGCCGGTCTTTATCATAGGCGATGACCGGCTCCGCGGCGAGATGATAGCGCCGGCAGATTGCCGCCATCTGATCCGCCTTCTCCGAGAGTTCTGTCTCCTTGTATTCGGTGTCCAATTCCACGAGCAAGGTGGCCGCCGCGTCCATCGGAATCCCGTGTTTGCTTCTCCCGATCAAGTTCAGCGTATTGGCATCCATGACTTCCAGCGCGCTCGGCCCGAGGGTCAGGAGATGCGGCACTGCCTCCCCTACTTCCTCCAGCGTGCGAAAGTGGATGAGCGCCGTCAAGGTGGCGGTCGGTCTGACGGCGAGCCGAAGCGTCGCCTCGCTGAAGACCCCTAACGTGCCTTCGCTGCCGATGAAGAGTTTGGGCAGATCGGCAATTTCTTGTCCCAGCCCTTCTTCCAGTCCGAAGAGATTGTAGCCGCAGCTGTTCTTGCTGACGGTAGGCCGCTTATTGCTGATCACGCTGCGATGCTGTTCCACCATGTGCATGAGCTCACGAACCGGAGCATGGGCGGCCCGCACCTGCTCCCATGCCGGATCGGCCAGCGAATAGGCTTTGGCTGCGAGCCACTCTCCGGATGACAGGCAGACGCGGACACCCGACACATTATCTTTGACCGAGCCGTACCGGAGTGTATGAGGTCCCGACGAATTATTAGCCAGCATCCCGCCCAGTTTGCACATCTCGCCGCTGGAGGGATCGGGGCCAAAGAGTAGATTCGCTTTCGCCAGTTGTTTGTTGAGTTCGGCGAGGACGATGCCGGGTTGGACTCGAGCCCACCTCTCCTCCCGGTTGACCTCCAGCACACGATTCATGCGGGAGACATCGAGAATAATGCCGGACCCGATGGCCGAGCCGGTCAGGTTTGTACCGGCCGCGCGCGGGGTCAAAGGGATGCCGTGCGTGGCCGCGTATCGGATGAGTCGATGGATATCGGTTTCATCGTCGGGCAGCGCCACGGCTTGCGGCACCATGCGATAGATGCTGGCGTCCACCGCATAGGCGGTCAGGGACGGACCGTCGTCTCGGACTTTCTCATTGCCGAGCAAGCGCCGAAGATCGGCGGCGACGGCGTGGGATTTCTCAGGAAGAACAAGAGGCATAGTCTATGATAACCGACCGCTGCGCATTCTAGATACTCGTCGGCCGAAGGACAAGCCGGTTGTTGACTCTCTATTGATTCGCTAAGATGCGTCCTCTCTTCAATGGAATGACGATGCCCCGACGACCAGTTCTATACTTATCCAGGCTCTTGCCGGAACCGGTGATGGCCGCCATTGCCGAGCGCTTCGCTTTGGTCAACCAGCCGGGAGAGATGCCGCCTTCATCGGACCGGCTGCGTGAGGGGCTGAAAGACGCCGACGCGGCGATCTGCACGCTGACCGAACAGATTTCAACCCCGGTGTTGGCCGGCGCGCAGAAGCTCAAGATCGTGGCGAACTATGCGGTCGGTTATAACAACATCGACGTTTCGGCCGCCAAGGCGAGAGGGATTATCGTCACCAATACACCGGATGTCTTGACGGAAGCGACCGCCGATCTCACTTGGGCGCTCATTCTAGCGACCGCTCGCCGTCTCGTGGAAGGAGATCGGCTGGTCCGGTCCGCCCGCTGGGACGGATGGCGGCCGACTCAATTGCTCGGCTTCGATATCTCGGGGCGTACCCTGAGCATCGTCGGCATGGGACGCATTGGACGGGCCGTTGCGGAGCGCGCGGCCGGGTTCAACATGCAGGTGCTGTATCATGCTCGCCGACCGCTGAAGAGGACCGATCGGCGGGATGCGTGGATCCCGTGCACGCTCGACGCCGTGCTCGCGAAAGCGGACATCGTGAGCCTCCATGTCCCCTTAACGGCGGCGACGACGCACCTCATCGGCTCTGCGCAATTAGCCTTGATGAAGCGGTCGGCGATCCTGATCAATACCGCCCGCGGCCCCGTGATCGATGAAGCGGCATTAGTGAGTGCGCTGGAACAGGGCGGCGTGGCGGCAGCCGGCCTCGATGTCTACGAGGAGGAGCCGGCCGTTCATCCTCGGCTGTTGGAGTTGGGGCAGGTGGTCTTGGCGCCTCATATCGGGTCCGCCACATTCTCAACCCGGGTTCGCATGGGGATGATCTGTTTGGAGAATATTGACGCGGTGCTGAGCGGGCGCGAGGCGCCTTGCCGCGTGGTCTAATGCAAGAGGGCGCTCGCAAAACAAGAATCGATCGCGCGCTTACAGAGAGCTGGAATCCTGCATGGCGCGAGAGTGATGAGACGGATGGCCGGCGGATGTTCCATTATGGGTGTCGGACCGCAGAGCCTGAAGCCGCTGCGGCACATCATAAAACGAGGGAATCGATTGGTACATCGCAATGGCCAGATCGCGGGCCGAGGTCTTTTCGTACAAGAGACCCAATTCATACCGCACGATCTGTACATTCCCTTCCCGACAGCGTGGGTCGGCCACTAATTTCTCCAACAGTTGGATGGCGTGATCGGACTGATTTTGCTCCTTGAGGCATGAGGCCATCATGAGGCAGGAATCGATGAAGAATCCGGCGTCTTTCATCGAGCCAAGGAATTCCTCCTTGGCTTCTTCCAGCAACCCCATATCCTTATAGGCCATGCCCAAGGCATAGCGCGTCTCCGCATCCAATGGCGCGAACGACTCGGAGGGGACGACCTGTGATTCGACATTCGGAGGACAGGCGGATTCGATAGAAGCCGCCTGTTCGGGGATCCCGTTCCCTGGGGAGCAGGCAGCTGTTTCACGGGCCGACGACGGCTCGATGTCTTTAAGCCGAAACGGCGTGTCGAGCGGCTCGTCGGTGAGCGAGGGCATGATGTCCGTCGCCGGCGCGAGGGGCTCGGATTCCGGCGGTTGAGCTCC
>DASSBQ010000261.1:0-10258 GCA_035698625.1 Nitrospiraceae bacterium | reverse complement strand
GATTGCCCTGATTCGCCGCACGATCGGGATGCCGCAGCATTGGAAAGGACGCGCTTACGACGACGGTGGCTTCAGGAGGCGGATCCCAGAGCGGAACTCCGCTAGAGACGATGACACGAAACGACTCGGGAGGGCATCATGACGATGCGAGTCATCGGAAGTATCCCACGATTCACGCTACTGCTAATAAGCGGTATAACGGCAGCATCTAGCCTTGCAGCAACCCTTGGTCATTCGTCACCGCGTGACGTGCGGTTCGAGGAACCGGTCGATCGGGCTCGAAGGCTTTACTATGAAGGCATCGCGGGCAATAAGGAAGCACTGGCCGAGAGCGATCGCCTGTTCACCGCTTTGCATCGAACCACGCCGGTATCCTCTCTTGTGCGAGCCTATTATGGTAGCCATCGGCTGTTGGCGGCCGCGAAGGCGTGGGCGCCTTGGGAAAAGTATGCGCTCTCCAAAGAGGGGCTGACTGAATTGGACGCCGCCGTGACGAACGCTTCGCATGAGACGGAAGTCCGCTTCGTTCGGGCCATGACGACCTATCACCTTCCGTTCTTCTTTGGTCGTCGTGAACAGTCAGCCGAGGATTTTGCACTGCTGGCGGAACAGGTTCCCCAAGCGGCCCATGCGGGGAAGTTGGCGCCTAGCTTGGCCGCTGCTGCCCTGTATCACTATGGCCTGCTCCGAAAGGAATCTTCGGATTTTTCTCGCGCCCGCGACGCATGGGAGCAGGCGGTGACGCTTGCGCCCAACAGCATTGCAGGTCGAGATGCGGCAAAAAGATTACAAGCCATCGAGTTGGAGAGGCATCCCTAGAAGAACGATTGGTGAGACGCCCATGTCAATGTGGCCGGCACATACCATCTTCATGAGCGCGCTTGGAAAGAGTAACGGATCTTCGGCGACGTCCGATACATGTCCGCCTCTGGATTCGGATGCAATACTAACATCGCAGCCTCTATCGGAAAGATTGACGCGCTCACTGCTCCTAACAGTTCCGCAACCCACGTTGTCCGGTACGAGACAGCTTGTCGTTCAGGAATCGACCTTCTCGTCCCATCGACCGGCCAATGGCTCGCTGATACGCCCGATTCCCACCCATACCGTCTCGTCGGGTCGGTGGTCCGTCTTTTGCTCAGTACGCGTGTCTTTGTGCAATACGGCCACGCAACTCGATAGCCAATGAAGTCGATAAAACGGCTGCCTACTACGTACTGAACCCATCATGAAGAAATTGCCCTCCTTGCAACACAGCCGGATACAATGCCAATCGTTTGGATTTACATGTCTGCTCGTGCTCGCCGTCGCTTCGTCGACAGCGATAGTAAGCTCTGCTTCGGGATCGACCTCTGGGCTCGATCAGCGCTTCTCGTTAGAATTTGAAACAGGAGCCGTATGGCAGTCTCGAAACGATATACAGAATCCGGACAGCCCCGAAGGGACTCGATTTGCATTGACCGACCTTCAAGGACACGGCCCTCAAGCGCAACGACGCGTCGAGGCAACTTGGAACATCGCCCGGCGCCACTCAGTACGATTCGTGTATGCACCGTTGGAGTTTTCCGGCGCCGGCACAGTTGTTTCGCCGGTGCGATTCTCCGGCGAGACTTTTACGCCGGGCTCCGCCGTGGACTCCGAGTATAAGTTCGACTCGTATCGACTAACATATCGATATCTTCTCCACGAGTCTGACAGATGGCGATTCAAGATCGGGGCAACAGGATTTATTCGCGACGCAAGAGTGGAGCTGCGGCAGCAAGGCACAGTGGCATCCGACAGTAATGTGGGTTTTGTGCCACTGCTGAGCGCCAATCTGGAATACGACATTGCGCCGCACTGGAATGCATTGCTAGATGTCGATGGACTTATCAGCACACAGGGTCGGGCCATCGATGCCGCTGCCAAAGTCCGATATGCCTTGAACGATGCTTGGTATGTTTCGGCGGGTTATCGGTTGTTTGAAGGAGGCGTGGACGATGACGAGCGGTTCGCCTTTGCCTGGTATAACTTCGCTGTTGTTTCGTTAGGAGTCCGATTTTGATGACAGGTCTAACACATTGATGACAGCCAATCAGAACAAGGAGAGAAGTATGGCGAAAAAGCGCGGGTCACAGGCCCCCGAGACCGATCGGCGCAAGGCACAGTACGCTGATCATACCGTCACGACCGGAAGTGGAGGAGAAGTGCATCAAACGGCCGGCGTCGACACCCCGGTCTTGACGACGCAGCAGGGCATCCCCGTCGCGGATGATCAAAACTCATTGAAGATCGGGGCGCGGGGCCCTACGGCGCTCGAAGATTTTCATCTTCGTGAAAAGCTATTTCATTTTGACCATGAGCGCATTCCGGAGCGGGTGGTTCATGCCCGTGGGTTCGGCGCGCATGGCTATTTTGAAAACTACGAGTCCCTCGCGGGCATCACCAAAGCCGATCTTTTCCAGCGCGCCCGCGACAAGACTCCCGCATTTGTTCGCTTTTCAACCGTGGCAGGCAACAAAGGCTCCAGTGATCTGGCGCGGGACGTGCGCGGATTTGCGGTCAAACTCTATACCAAGGAAGGCAACTGGGACATTGTCGGCAACAACATTCCCGTCTTCTTTATTCAGGACGCCATTAAGTTTCCCGACATGGTTCACGCGGCTAAGCAGGAACCGGACCGCGGATTTCCTCAGGCGCAGACGGCCCATGACAACTTTTGGGACTTCATCTCCCTCACCCCCGAAAGCATGCATATGGCGATGTGGATCATGTCCGACCGGACGATTCCTCGGTCGTTTCGATTCATGGAAGGGTTTGGCGTCCATACTTTTCGCCTCATTAATGCCGAGGGCAAGTCGACCTTCGTCAAGTTTCATTGGAAACCGAAGCTGGGACTGCAGTCCGTGGTGTGGAACGAGGCCGTCAAAATCAACGGCGCGGACCCCGATTTCCATCGGCGGGATCTCTGGAACGCCATTCAAATGGGTGACTACCCGGAATGGGAGTTGGGATTACAGCTTTTCGACGACGCATTTGCCGAGCGATTCGATTTCGATGTGCTCGATGCCACGAAAATCATCCCGGAAGAAGAGATCCCTATAAGACGCGTCGGGCGACTCGTCCTCGATCGGTGCGTGGACAACTTCTTCGCCGAGACCGAGCAAGTCGCCTTCTGTACGCAGAATATCGTCACTGGAATCGATTTTTCAAATGATCCGCTTCTCCAGGGACGGAATTTCTCCTACCTTGATACACAGCTCAAGCGACTTGGCGGCCCGAACTTCACGCACATTCCGATCAATGCGCCTAAATGTCCCTTTCATCATTTTCAGCAAGACGGGCACATGGCCATGACGAATCCCAAAGGCCGGGTGAACTACGAGCCGAATTCATGGAATGGGCAAGGAAGTGGTCCGCGTGAGTCTCAGGAGAAGGGTTTTCAATCCTATCCGAGCCACGAGGAAGGACCGAAAGTCCGCGTGCGCTCTGAAACCTTTGCCGACCATTACAGTCAAGCGCGGCAGTTTTACATCAGCCAGACGGAGATCGAGCAACACCACATTGCGCAGGCGTTCGTCTTTGAGCTGAGTAAATGTGAGCGCGTCGCGATTCGGTCCCGGATTGTCTCGCATTTGCGCAATATTCATCCGGAACTGGCCGAACGGGTCGCACGCGGTCTGCGCCTCAAGGACATGCCGGACCCGGCGGAAGCCGCGAAAGCGACGCGACAGGATCTGAAGAAGTCACCGGCGCTCAGCATTCATCTGAATGGGCCCGAGACGTTCAAGGGGCGGAAGGTGGGAGTTCTCGTTATCGATGGGATCGATCGTAATGTATTCAATTCGCTCAAGGACGCGGTGAAAGCGGAAGGGGCCTTGCTCGAGGTCATCGCGCCTGCGGTGGGCGGTGTCGAAGCCGGCGACGGCACATGGATCATGGCCGATCAGAAAATCGATGGCGGTCCGTCGGTGCTGTACGATGCGGTGGCCCTCCTCTGCTCCGTGGAGGGAGGCAGAATATTGGCCAACGAGCCGGCAGCACGTGACTTTGTCGCCGACGCCTTCGCGCACATGAAGTTCATCGGCTATGTCGACGCCGCCATTCCTCTGTTGAAAAAGGCCGGCGTCGAGGACAGTCGAGACGGCGGGTTTATCGCGCTCGAAGGATCAAAAGGTGGATCCACATTCATTGCGGCCTGCCGTCAGCTTCGCTTCTGGGCGCGCGAGGCGGCGATGCAACGATAGACGGTCAAGGAGAACGGAGTCAGCGAGAGGAGTCCGCTATGGCAGGGAAATCGAAATCCAAACGACCACGCTCCATATCCGCCACCCGGCGACAAAAAGATCCCGCGGGCGGGCTGACTGAGGAAGGTCGCCGGTACTTTAAGAAAAAGGAAGGAGCGTTTCTCCGTCCGGGTGTCAAGAAGGTGACGTCGCCGGAGGACATGCGCCGCAAGGGATCATTTCTACGACGGTTCTACGGTCGCAAGAAGATCGGTCCACTCCGAGACTCACATGGAGAACCGACGCGCTACGCCAAGGCTGCTCATGCATGGGGCGAGCCGGTGCCCAAAAACAGGACGGATGTGAAGCGGCTGGCCATGAAGGGCGAACGACTGTTGAACCGCCATCGGAAGCAACAAGAGGAGTGAAAGAGACAAGGTTATGGCGCCAAAGAGAATGCCGCCCTGGAAAAAGAAATGACCCTCCGGGAAGCGCACCAAGAGACTCTCCGCTTCTGAAAAGAAGAGGGCGCGTGCAGCGGCCAAGAAAGCGGGCCGACGCTACCCGAATCTGGTCGACAATATGCGTATTGCGGAGAAGAAGACCCGTTGATCCATAACGAAGCCGGGGTCAAATGCCGGGCCGACCATGCCTGTGCAAGTAAAGATGAGGCTTGCCCCGCCCTGGACTGCGCAAACGAGTGTGGAGGAATAGCGAATGCTCCCTGGGGATGCGCTGCACTCAGTACGGCACGCCGTCATCATCGGATGCCTCGTGATAGGCGCCTGCGCGGGCCTCGCTCCGAAGAAGGATCCGACCGTCGTCTCGTCGGTAGATCTCTCTCGATATGCAGGCATGTGGTACGAAATTGCGCGGTTACCGGCGTGGTTTCAGCGGCACTGCGTAGACTCCCAGGCCATCTACACACCCCGTTCCGATGGAAAGATCGGGGTACACAATAGATGCCTGACCGACAAAGGCAACACGGAGACAGCCGACGGCGTTGCTACTGTCGTGGATGCCAAGACAAACGCGCGCTTGAACGTGGTATTCGACAATTGGTTTGCACGGCTATTCGGTTCATCCAACGAAGGCAATTATTGGATTCTGGATCTGGATGCCGACTATCGTGCGGCGCTGGTCGGTACGCCGGATCGACGCCACCTGTGGATCCTTGCGCGCTCACCGCGAGTGGATGAGGCGACGTTTCAACGGCTGGTCTCAAAAGGACGCGCCCTTGACTACCCTATAGACGAACTGGTTGTAGACAAACGATCGTTTTAGCAATGTGAACACACGAACAAAGGCAGGTAACCATGTCCAACCCTTCACACACATTCAAGCGTGCGCTGCGTTCGGGAACCGGGGCCGGCTTGTACATGAGTGCGGCCATCGGTCTGATCGGCAAGATGGCTATCGGAAAGGCCGTGGCGCCCCTTAACGCCATTAGTCACATCCTTTGGGGTCACAAGGCTGCACGGGCAAACAATTGGTCGATGAAGTATACCGGTTCCGGCCTGATCTTGAATCAATTGGCATGCCTCTTCTGGGCCGGTTGCTACGAGGCCCTGATCGACGAGAAGAGGCGTCCTGGATTCTCCAAGGCTGTTGCTGTGTCGGCTGTGGCCTACGTGACCGACTATCATGTGGTGCCACCTCGATTCACTCCCGGATTCGAATTTGTGTTCCCCCGCCGCATGTTTCCCTATCTGTATGCTGCGCTTGCCATCAGCTTGGTGGCTGGCGTCCGGATGCGGCGGTAGCTTCAAGGCGAACCCCGTATCGGTAAAGTCGACATTATTCTCCGAGCGCAACGCTCGTTATAATAACCTATGTCGCTGCAATCCAAACTCTCGATTCTTGGCGACGCCGCGAAATACGACGTATCGTGCGCCAGCAGTGGTTCAAAGCGTGCGCCGGCCCCCGACCGTTTCGGCCATTCCGAAGGCAAGAGTATTTGCCATAGCTTTACGCCGGACGGCCGCTGCGTATCACTCCTCAAGGTTTTGTTTACCAACCACTGCATCTACGATTGCGTCTTCTGCGTGAATCGAGTCTCCAGCGATATCCCGCGGGCCTGTTTTACAGCTGAAGAAGTCGCGCAGGTTACGATGGAGTTTTACAAACGCAATTACATCGAGGGACTCTTTTTGAGTTCCGGAATTTTCCACAGCCCTGACGCAACCATGGAGCAATTGATTCGTTCGGTCCGTCTGCTTCGGCTCGATCATGCGTTCAACGGCTACATTCATTTGAAGGCGATCCCCGGCGCGTCGGCGGAATTAATTCAGGACGCAGGCCGCTGGGTGGATCGCCTCAGCGCGAACATCGAATTACCGACCCAAATGGACCTCAACCGTCTTGCACCGGATAAGCATCACGCCGTCATCGAGGGCACGATGGGGCAGATCCATAATCGAATCGAGGAGAGGGCTGATCAACCGCGGAAAACCGGCCAGTCCTTTGCGCCGGCCGGCCAGACAACGCAAATGGTGATCGGCGCGACTACCACGTCCGATGCCGACATTTTGAGAAAGTCCGACCTGCTGTACCGCACCTACCGATTACGGCGCGTGTACTACTCAGCCTTTAGTCCTTATCCGAAAGCTGATACCCGACTGCCCCTGGAGGCCCCTCCGCTGATTCGAGAGCACCGGCTCTATCAGGCCGACTGGCTGATGCGTCACTACGAATTCACCTGTCAGGAACTCATCGAAGAGCCAAATCTGAGCCTCCAGTTCGATCCCAAATTGTCCTGGGCCCTCCGTCACCGCGACCGGTTTCCCATCGACATTAATCGGGCAGCCAGGGAAGAATTGCTGCGAATACCAGGAGTCGGCTACAAAAACGTCGCCCGCATCCTATCCATTCGCCGCTATCATCGTTTGGACAATGGAGATCTCCGGCGCCTCGGCATTGCTCTGAATCGGGCCAAGCCGTTCATCGTAACGGCCGATCCCGGATCGGCAAGAAACCTGGATCGTGTACGCCTGCCGGCTGCCATGGTCCGGCCGGTCCAACTCCAGCTCTTCGAGGCCGCTTGGGAGGCTGGAACCGGCCAGTTATGAAAGCCGTCGGCGGCTCTTCCGAATTCCATGAGTGGTCCCGGTTAGCCATTTCTCTGCTGGAGCAGCAGATCCCGCCTGATGAGATTCTCTGGGCCGACGAATCACCGCAGCCTCTGCTCCCCGGCTTGACCGAAGGCATCAGGGAAGTTGTTCCCTCAAAGGTCCAGGCGGCGATTTTACCCGCTGCCTTTGCGGCCGCAGCCCGACCGGTCCTCGCCCATCGAGATAGCGCCAAATGGCCCCTGTTATATCGGGTTTTCTGGCGCCTGCACCATGAGACCGCGAATCTTTTGCATATTGCGTCGGACGAGGATGTCTGTCAGCTGCGCCGCTTCGAACAACAAGTTCGGCATGATACCTATAGGATGACGCAGTTCGTGCGGTTCCGACGCGTCCAAGGACTCGAGGACGAACGCTTCATCGCCTGGCACCGGCCCGATCACAACGTGCTCCGGATGGCGGCGCCGTTTTTTGTGAAACGATTTGCTCGCATGCGGTGGTCGATCATCACGCCGCTCTCCTCCGCTCATTGGGATAGGGAGGCGCTGACATTTTCCGCGGGCCTGCCGCGGGAGCAGAGTCCGACGTCCGACGAATTGGAAGAGCTCTGGCGCATCTACTATGCGGCCATCTGCAATCCCGCGCGGATCAATCCCAAAGCCATGTCGGCGCAAATGCCCGGACGCTTTTGGACTGTCCTGCCCGAAGCAGCCGAAATTGGTCCGCTGCTCACACAGGCGCGTGGGCGGGTCTCGACAATGATCCGAGATCAACGCGATCAGTCCAGCGCCGCCTTGTTCGTTCCTCCTGAGGGGGACCTCTCGCTGTTAGAATCGGCCTCTCGTTCCTGTCAGGGCTGCGAACTCCATGTGGCTGCAACTCAAACGGTGTTCGGACAAGGGACGCCCAATGCCCGCGTCATGCTGGTGGGTGAGCAACCGGGGGATGAAGAGGATCGACGCGGTGTGCCTTTTGTCGGGCCGGCCGGGACTCTGCTCGATCAGGCACTGAACGAAGCTGGGCTGGATCGCCAGGCACTCTATGTGACGAATGCCGTGAAGCATTTCCGATTCACACCGGTAGGTCGCGCCAGAAGACATCAAACGCCTCGTCCATCGCATATAACAGCCTGCCGGCCATGGCTCGAGGCCGAGCTGAGGCTCGTCCAGCCTGATCTCATCGTGTGTCTTGGAGCCACGGCAGCCAGGACCTTGCTAGGCTATGCCGTTTCCGTGACGGAGCGGCGGGGAAAACTACTATCTACGGAATGGGCCCGCGGTTTGCTCATAACGATCCATCCGGCGGCCATCTTACGAGGTACGGACGCCGCTCACCGCGAGAAGCTGTACCGAACTCTTGTCGCCGATTTAATGCTCATCGCTCATGTATTGCCTATGCCACGAGAGTGACTTCCGAGATGGAACCTCGTTTTGGATACTTACGTCCTATCACGACGACTAGGGAAATCGATAGGTGCGGCCATTCCTCTACCCTGCTAGTCTGATCATACGAGGAGCCGCATGACGACTCTTATACAAAAGCTGCTTGTGGCATTGACGAGCACATTGATTGTAGCTTTCCTTGTCGCATGGGACTCACGCTCTATCCCGCAAATCCAAATGGCTCCCGCTTACGCCATGCCCCAACAATGCAATCAATCCCCCCACCTCGACAATCCAGTAGCAACAACAACCTCACGGCCAACATCCTGTAGGAACTGATTCGGCATGGCGCGAAAATCCGTGTCCGCTCAGGCGCCTCATGTTCGCCGCTCATCCGAGCGCACCGGGCGGCGGAAGGGCGTCCGCTATGCGATCGTCGGCCTCGGCCATATCGCGCAGGTCGCCGTGTTACCGGCCTTTGCTCATGCCAAGAAGAACTCGCAACTGACTGCGCTCGTGTCCGACGATCCGGACAAGCTTCGCGAGGTCGGAAAGAAGTATCGCGTGCCGTATACCTATTCTTATGATGAATTCGGCAAGTGTCTCCATGACGGCCATATCGACGCGGTCTATATTGCGTTGCCCAACAGCCTGCATTGTGACTATGCCGTGCGGGCCGCCAAGGCCGGCATCCATGTCCTCTGCGAAAAACCGATGGCCGTGACCGAACAGGAATGCCGGCGTATGATCACTGCGGCAGAAAAGGGGAATGTCAAACTAATGACCGCGTACCGGCTGCACTTGGAAGAGGCCAATATGAAGACAGTCCAGCTCGCCCAATCCGGCAAGTTGGGCAATTTGCGCCTCTTCAACTCCATCTTCACCATGCAGGTGCGCGAAGGCGATATCCGCGTGCAGGAGGAGTTGGGAGGTGGAACTCTGTATGACCTCGGCGTCTATTGCATTAATGCCGCCCGATATCTGTTTCAAGACAACCCGACCTCCGTGAGCGCCTTCTCTATCGGCGGAACAGACCGGCGTTTCCAAGACGTCGATGAGATGACGGCCGCGCTGCTCCATTTTCCCGGCGACCGCCTGGCCACGTTCATCTGTAGCTTCGGCGCAGCGGATGTATCGGCCTATGAAATTGTCGGAACAAAGGGCCGAGCACGGCTCGACCCCGCCTATGAATATGTCGGGCCCTTGAAGCAGCAGGTCACGATCGACGGAAAGGAACAGTCCCGGGAATTCGCCGGTCGAGATCAGTTTGCAGCGGAGCTGCTGTATTTTTCCGAATGCGTCTTGAGGAATAAACAACCGGAACCATCCGGCCTCGAGGGACTGATCGACGTGCAGATCGTGCAAGCCTTGTATCGTTCCGCTAAGGCCGGCCGCCCGGTTAAGTTATCTCCGCCGGAGAAACGCCGATGGCCCACCCCTCAGCAGGCAATTCAACGGCCGCCGGTCCGAAAGCCGAAGCTCGTCAAGGTCCAATCGCCCTCCCTATGAAAAACCAGGCGTCCGCTTCCCGACAGAGCCTGCCCCTCCCTTCCCCAAATACTCAAGCCCACAAACCGATTCGGACCTTTGTCGTCGATATCGG
>DASSBQ010000260.1:0-12847 GCA_035698625.1 Nitrospiraceae bacterium | reverse complement strand
ATACCAGTCGGATACCCATTCCGCGACATTTCCCATGAGTTGATAGACGCCGTAGGGACTGACTGCATTGTCGTACCGGTCTACTGCGATCAATGGCGGGTACAACAACAACCGTTCCGGGCGGTCGCGGACCGGCCCTGACAATCCGGTTCGGCCAAAGTTGGCGCGGGTCAGCCCGGCCGATTGGTTGCCCCACGGATTGAGGCGACCATCGGTCCCGCGCGCCGCCTTTTCCCATTCCGCTTCCGTTGGCAGCCGCTTGCCGGCCCATTGGCAGTACGCATGGGCGTCGTACCAATTTACGTGCATGACCGGGTGGTGGGCCATCGCTTCCTGGAAATTGCCGCCGTCGTACCGCCAATCGATGAGAGGAGGCCGGTTTGTCGCCAAGACAAACCTCAGATACTGGAGATTGCTCACTTCATACTTATCGATGTCGAAACCGTCCAAGAACACCGTGCGCTGCGGCAGCTCGGCCACATAAGCATTGCGGTCGCTTTTCTTATCACTTCCCATGAGAAACGGGCTGGCCGGGACCGAGACCATGTCGTTCTTGGCGGGCAAAGTCTTCACCCGATCCATCGCAATCCGCTTCCCATCAGCCGTCCATTCAATGGTGATGTCTTGGGTGTCCAGGCCCCATACTACGTTCGTGAGGACAAGCAAGGTGGCCGTCACCAAAAGCGCATTGATCACCCATTCGACTTTGCTCCAGGACCCGATACCTTTTGTGTCCACGTTGGGCCTCCTCTCTTTCAGCCACCGGGCGCTCACCGCCTCGCGCCCGTCCGCAAGCAGTTAAGACACCGCCGGCTCACCGACTCGCCGGCGCGCACAAACGTGGTGCTCGTTATTCATCGCACCGTGCGCCTCATTTTCTTCGCGTCGCGGACCCTCGTAAGGCGTATCTCGACGCTGCAAAGTACGACTTGGTGATCTGGTGATTCTCACTTCACGAAATCCTTCAATCACCGAATCGCGATTCACCGGCGGCGGCGCGCTTAGCGCCGGGTGGTTAACGGCAGCTCTGATGCCGCGCAACGAAATCCGATCAGATAGCTCCAATGGTCGAGCCCACCGGCATTGCGTCCGGCCGAACGTGCCACTTCCGGATCTTCATTCCACGACCCGCCGCGAAACACCTTGTCCTGGCCCTGTCGAGGCCCAGTGGGATTGTGATCTTCCTTGCCCCGGTAGTATTCGGGATCAAACCAATCCGCGACCCATTCACTCGCATTCCCCGCCATTTGCTGAACGCCGTACGGACTCACCCCCTTGTCGTATCGATCGACATTGGCGAGCGGCGGATACTTGAAGCCTCGCTTGGAACCGGGATGCGCAATGTTGCTTTTCATCCAGCCCGCCGGCTCATTGCCCCAAGGGAATATCCGTCCGTCTTCTCCCCGCGCCGCTTTTTCCCACTCGGCCTCCGTCGGCAGGCGCTTCCCCGCCCATCGGCAATAGGCATCCGCTTCTCTCCAGGACACCCCGATCACGGGATGCTTCGCCATTTTTTCGGGAAACGGCTGCTCCCTCCAGTATCTGGGCCAGGACGAACCGGTGTGCAGCACATACCGGAGATAATCGACATTGCTCGTTTCGAAGCGGTCGATTCGAAATGCCTCGACATACACCAGTCGTTGAGGTTGTTCCTGCGGCCCCGCCGCTCTGTCCACCTTGGGATCACTGCCCATGAGAAACGATCCGTCCGGGACGACAACCATCCCGCCGGGGACTTCCATACCGGCCAATCGCTCCGCCTCGTCCAGCGGGGTCCAGAGGGGAGGCTGCTTTGGGCTTTCATGATCGGCCTTTGCGGGCGCAATGGCGGCGACGAACGTGATCGCGACTGCCATCAGCGCAGAGATTGAAACAGTGCACCATTTCGTCATTGATTCATGACTCTGATGGCAATGATCCGATGGTTCAATGATCCAATGACTCAATTCGTCGTTTACCTCTCCTGTTGCTCGACCATCGGATCGATTTCTTTCTGTGCTTCCTCCGTCACGTTGTAACGGACGTACGCATGATCCAGCACTTCGTTGGCGTACAGCCGGCCGGTCGGGGCCGGAACCAAAAAATTGGCTTCCGCTGTCCCTTTCGGGCCGATGGTGACGGTTTGCTCGATAGCGCTCCGGATATAGGGATGCCAGACGACCAGCCTATAGGTGCCCGGCGGCACATCGGTCATGGTGAACCGGCCCTGTTCGTCCGTCTTAGCAAAATACGGATTCATGACGGCCAAGCCCCAGCTTTCCATGTATGCGTGGAATCCGCACTGCATGACAAAGACCCGGCGGCCCTTGCTGAGATTGACCAATTGCTTCATCGGCGCCCCGGCCATGTGTTTGTGGTACATTGCGGCATCGCTGCGATCCTTGAAGTTGCGTGGATGTTGCGGATTCATCGGCAACGGCACGTTGAACAGCACGCGCGGTCCCAAATGAGACGTTTCATACGCTTGAATGTCATGCATCACCGGGTCCATGTTGACCACCGTCACCGACTGATCGTCCCGGACCACTGTCGTGAACGGGAGAAACATGCAGTCCTTGGCCTCGATCTGCGGCACGCCTGCTTCGGGGAACGGTTTGCCATTGTCGATCCCTTCCAGATAAACCACCACGTCTCGAAATTCGCCGGCTGCCCCGACTTGGAACGGTTGCAGGATGCGCCAGCCTTGCCCATCGGAAATGCGCCCGCAATAGAATGGGTCGGGCAGCGTGACGAGGTTGTACCCTTTCGGCTTGGGCACGGTTCCTTCGAGCTTCACGGTGCCGCCGTCCGTCACCATTCTTTCCTCGTATGCCCAGGCGGGCAGGCCGGTGAAGATAACAGGCAAAAACAATAACGCAAGAAGGTAAAGGTATATGATCACTCCGGCCTCCTTCTCTTTTGTCTCTCGTATCTCGTGAAGCGTATCTCGCTTATGAGCGACGCTTCACGAACGACGCTTCACGAACGACGCTTCTTAGAGCACGGGGGAGCTGCACATTGCATGCAGCTCCCCTCATTTACTCGATCGTCCAGGGACTGTGGATGTCCCCGGACCTTCTCCGGGTCAGCGCAAAGCGGTCGGAACTCCTTGCGGCTCCGGGTGCGCTTCTGCTTGCTTCGCTCCTGACCCGCCGACGCCGAGCGGCTGGATCCGCGTGTCACCGGCCGGCAACACTCGGACATATCCCCACTGTCCCGACTGCGTGTAGGGCAGCCGCTGGTTGGACCACAGGAAGTCTCCGACCTGGCGGTACGGGCCGCCCGCTCCGCCGCGGATGAAGACATCAAGCACTTCCGACCCGGCATACTCCACCACGCTGATCATGTCCGCGCCGGGCATGTACGGTTCGATCGGCCATTCATGGCCTTCCACGCCGAACATCCCGTTCTGTTCGCTGTTCGCGCCGATGACGTGGATCCGGATCGGATCGCCCGCATGCGCTTCAATCAGCGGCGTGACAGGGTCTTCCGGTTTATCCACTTTGCACGGCTGGAAGATTCTTCCCAATGAACAGCCCTCTTCTTCACGGAACTTGTACGGCTCAGACCGATAGTTCACCGACGTCAGGCCGGCCACGTTCTGCACGTAGGGCATGAACGCGGTGCCGATGATGTTGTCCTCATCCTGGAAGAAGAGCGCCACATCACGGTAATTTGTCTTGCCGACATTTTCCGGCAAGCTGGTATCGACGATCACATCGGCCCTCCACGCGTTCTTCTGCGAGAGGTCCGCGCCGGTCACGGGATCGCGATACTGCGATCCGCGCGGTCCGACGATGATCGCACCGTACAATCCGTTCCGCGGATTGACGACGACGTTCCCGCCGTCCCACACCAACGACGTCGTCTCCTTATTGGACGGATGGGCGTAGTAGGTGTATTTGCGGCTTTCGCCCGGCGAGACGGTCTGATCGCCGGCATTATTCCCGACGTTCAGCCCCTGGCTGTCCTTCGGATCAAAGGCCAGGCCCGGTGCGAAGAATGACGCACGGCTGTTCTTCATTTGATTCTTCAACGTCACCTTAATGCAGTCGCCCAGATTGGCGCGCAGCGTAAGCGGATTCGGCATCACGCTTCCCGTCACCCTGGTGATTTCCTCTTCCAATGCGAAGATCTTGCCTTCCGGCATGGTCATTTCGATCTTCCGCTCGAAATCCACCTCGATCGCTTCCGGCGCCTTCGAATTGAGCTTCATCGGGCGATCCAACGCCACGACATTGAAGTTCTTCACCGGAGCGTCAGCCGGGCATACGGAGCTCGGCACCGGCGGAATGCCGAGAGGATTGGTTCCCTTCGGCAACGGTTTGAGGTCTTCTACCGGTTTGTCCAACACCCGGACGATGCCCCATCCCCCCTCGGCGAAGTGGGAGCTCCGCCCGTTGAAATGAATATAGTCGCCCGGCATTCCTTGGAATCCACCCGCCTTGGTCACGAGGTCGTACCGTTCGGCGATCCCCACGTGAATGGAGTTCTTCCGATTGGCATCCGCCGCGTACCGTTCGGTCAGGAATGTGTGACCGGAGATGGTCCACACATGAGACTCGTTCATGAGCTGGTGCAACAGACGGAACACCATCGTGTCGCCCACATACGCGCGCAAGAGCGGCGTATCCGGGTCGCCGTGGATGATGCTGCTGAACAGCTTGGACGTGTCCGGGTTATTCGACAAGCGCTGGGCAAACGGCTCGGCGCGGAAATTAAAGCCGCTTCCGGTCGTGTGCGTGCCGCCGTTCAGATACCGGTTCGGGGCCATCAGGATTTTCTCCGGCATCTGGAACGACACCGTCTTGCCCGCTTCGAGCGCCACTTCGATCGGCTGTCCCGGAGGATTGCCGGCTTCGATGACGTTCACGGTATGCGGGACCGTATCGTGAATGGAGACCATCAATTCGCGGAAGCTGCCGCTGACACCGGCGCCGATCGGCTCATTGCTGTGAATGTCTGCGACCGGGCCGCTGTAGACGAGCTTCCCGTTCTTCGGATCATGGTACGTGCTGCCGTACGGCTCGACCAAGGTGACGCCGAACCCGCCGTGCGGCCAAGTCGTGGCGCCGAATGCATGGTCATGCCAGAACACCGTTCCCATATCCACGTCAACCCACCACCGATAGCGGACGAACTCCGGCGACACGAGATCATTCGCCGGGTGGTTCTGCTTCAACGGCTTGAAGAACGTGAGGCTGTCCCCCTTAATCTCCTTGATGCGGGCGACTTCGGAGCAGCTCTTATCCCGCGGCAAGGATGCAGCCGAATCGTTGCCTTTCTGCAAACAGTCCATGCCGACCATGACTTCAGTGTTCACATGGAACGACGTCGCGCCGGGCGCCATCTGAATTTTGATGGACGTAGCGCCGGCTTTCGCTCCGCCGACCACCTTGGCCACCATGGGCGCCGGCAATCCATGCTTGGTTTTCTTGCCCCACATGGTGAACGGCCGCACCGACATTTCATACTCGAATCCTGAGATCACGCCATCCGAGTTCCCCGTATCGAATTGGAAGAAGTGGGGATGAATGTTGATCTTGGACGACTGGAAGTTCGTGTAATCGTCGTCGTCCCACTCGCTGGTCAGGAGCAGATCGACGCAATCATACACGTTGGCCCGGATCACGGCGGGAAACTTCAGATCGTCGTTGGCCCTGGTCAGGTTTTCCTCTTCGTGAAGCACGTAGATCAGGCCGTCCTTATCCACGATCGGCGGCTCTTTCCCCTGCTTCTTGGCCAGGGTAATCGGCAACCGAATGAAGTGGATGTTGTAGGCTTTTTGATTGGCATTGTCGGGACACAGGCTCCAACGGCCCTGTTCGCCCGGCTTGGCCGGCTCCGAGGTCCGCTCGCCGTTCTCGTCTTGATGAATCGGTTCGAGCCACGGCGCTCCGTTATGGTTTGCGGAGAACGGCACGCGCTTGCCGAAGTGCGGCTTGAACAACGGCCAAGCCATGCGCCCGGTCGTCGGATCAAAGAGAATCGCCGGCCTCGTGCTGTCGTCCCACTTGGCCGCCCAGGTATATTTGGGATTCGGCGCGGTGCTCTCACGCTCGCCCTTCGCGATGTTGCCGTCCCACTTCCAATCCCACACAGTCGCGTCATAGGCCAGAATCTGATCCTTCTCTTTGTCTGAGTGACCCGGCTTGCCTTGAGCCGGCAGATACATCTCGACCCAGTCCTTGATGGTCACAATCGCGGGATCGGATTTCCAATTAGTCTTCTGGCTCTTATCGACGATCTTGAACTTTTTCCCGAACCAATCCACGGTGGTGCCGATCAGTTTGTCGGAGCTCACACCAAGCTTCATGCGCCCCATGCGATCCGGCAATTCGCGGAGATCCGGCATCGTATCCGTGTGGCCCTGCCCGACCTGCAGGGTGTTATAGAACCGACCATAGCCCCACATGCCCGCGACATAATGGTGCGCAACATGGCAGTGGTAGAGGAATTCGCCGGCCAGGTGCTGGCAACCCCCGCCGCCGCATTCCGGCTCAAGGTCCAACGCTTCAGATGGACCGATGACTTCCACGTCTACGCGGTCCGATTTCGTCCTGACGACCGGATACTTCACCGGCCCGTCCTGCCCCGCCGCCCACAGGTTATTGAGTTCGGTGCCGGGGCTCCGCTGCCAGCGGATCGATCCGCTGTGCGGATGGTGGGAATGGAACACTTCGGAGCCGCCGTGGACGAGCCGCCACTTGACCGGATCGCCCAGATAGCCGCGGGCAATCGTGGTCGGCGTATCGCCGAACGTGTAGGCGCTGTACGCGAGAGACTCGTCCTCGAATCCGAAATACTCATGCTGCAAGTGCATCTGATCAATGCCGAACGGCTCGCTGCGATAATTGATCGCGCGGCCCCCCGGACGGTAGGCATCGGTCAACGGATCGCGTTGCGGCAAGAAATCGCCCTTCTTGTTCAGCGGTCTGAAAGCCTCGTCCCCGATCTCGTGATAGAAGAGGACGAACTCGCGGAAATCCGGTCCGGACCCGTTGTCGATGTTGACCTGCCAGCCGCTCTTCACTTCCGCCACCGCCCCGGTCCCGATTGAGTCCAGATATTTGGAGCCCCTCGGCTCGATAATGAAGGCGCCGAAGAGGCCGAGCACCGTCAGTTCCCGGTCGTGACTATAGGAGTGGAACTGACGCACACCCTCCTGCATATGCGGATGGATGTACCATTCGAAGTCCTGCGATTTGCCCGGTTCCACGATGGATTCGGGATTGGTGGTCGTGGCGGGCTTGCCGGTGGGGCTCACGACCATGCTGGAGGCTTGGATGAACAGGCTTCCCTCCTCATCTTCCATTTGATTCCGCAAGGTCATCTTCACGCAATCGCCTTGATTCGCACGCAGGACGAGCGGTTGAATCACGTCCCCCTGCAAGCCGGTGGTGACCGCTCCCGGATCAAACCCTTCCTTCTCGCGAGCCTCCTTGTTCTTGGTCTCTTCCGCCCGCGCTTTGTCGATGTCCTGAGTGAGGACATACATGTAGCCCGGGTAGTAATCGAGCCAGCGGTTCAACGTGATCTCGATGTTGATCATCGACACATCGAACTGTTTGGTCGGCACGCCGGCCGGGCACTTGCCTCCGCTCATGGAAACCGGCTCGCCCTTGGAGGCATCGGTCATGAGCAGAAAACTTGAACCGTCCTGCCCCATGTACTGGTGCATCATCGACATGTTGTTGAACATGCCGGACGTCGGCTGCGCCTGTGCGTCCTTCTGCGCCTGCTCCTCGATCTTCCGCATCAACCGGTGGTGCTGCAATTCGATCTTTTCCGACCGGTCGGCGCGTCCTTCCAACGTATCCTCGACGACCGTCTGGCCCTTCAACGTCTGCGTCCAACCCGGCATCGCCACCGGACTGGCATGCCCGTCATGAACCCGGTCTCCCTCTCCCGGCCCGGCTGCAAGCAGCCACGGGGTTGTCAACAGACTCCCCGAGAGCAATGCAGCTTGCAGACCTCGCATGGCCTTACGGCCTCGACGCCTGCGTTGAGGTTGAAATCCCACATAACTCATACAACGGCCTCCTTTGTAAGAATTGAGCGAGTGAACCATTTATTCATTGAGTCAGTGGCTCCATGATTCGAACCGGCCTTTTCCCAATGACACAATCAGCAATGGCCAAATCGGCACTGTTTGCTTAGAGCTGGTGAAGGGTCTCTCGTGCGAGAGGCAGGTCATTCGGAGGCCGGTCCTAAATCACCCGCGCCTTCACCAGCGCATCCTCTCCTCCGCAACGAACATGCCGGGGCCACGCGTGCCGAGTCGATGGTGATTTTTATTGGAATAAGGAAGGTTTACCGGGATGGAGATCACCGGAAGCAATGGTCCCGCACCCAGGCACATTCTACGGAACTGGACAGTCGCGCAGAGGGTCGATGCCCTCATATTGATGAATCAACTACTTACGCTGTCCAAACAATCAGACATGTTGGGAGAAAATCTGTGGCAAGGCGGGGCAGCCCTAAGGGCAAAACTTTAGCGGCTGTCTTGCAGGTCGAGATTGCGGCCTTCCGGCTTCTTATGAAGTTGATCGAACCGCGTGTACAGCGGATGGTCAAAGATATGCGCGAGAAACATCTGCATCGGCCATGGTTCATGCCAATATTGCCGCGGCAGAAAATAATGCAGCCCATGGATAGGCGACAGCTTGCGGAAGCGGTGCCCATCATTGAACTCCCGGATGGCCAATCGCTCCCCGGTGAAATCGGAATAAGGAGATCCCATAATATCGTCGAAGTAACAATGGACGCGAGGCATCAAGCACGCGTGATCGGCAGCGAGTAAATTGAGCGCCTGCATGGTCGAACTATAGTAGTCAAGGTCGTACGAGATGAAGCCTACCGGCGCCGGCTTGTCCTCGATGAAGGCCGGCACGGTTTCTCCAACAGGCCCGATCAACAGCCGGCCTCGATGGAGACGCCTCCGCAGTTTGGCCTCGTCCATTCCAAAGGTAGACATCTTCCAGAAATTCGGCAAATCCCTATAGTCCACCGGCTTCGGCAAGCCTACACCGCCATCGAACCCATACACGTCGATAGCCACATCGAAGAAGGTTTCGATGATCTCCGCCGCCCGTTCGAGGGCCAAGAGCCCGTTTCCACCGGCCACGCCAAACTCGATGACGGATATGCGCGGGACATTCAGTGCCTTCGCGAGATGGGCCGCTTGGACCACGGGCCAGGTATAGTGAGGCCTGCAGCAACCTTGCTGCGAAAGGAGGACCCGCTCAGTTTGATAGTTCAACCAGGGGAAGATAAGAATATCCTGATCATAGTCCCGCCGCTCCATATGCTCGCGTTGCAGCTCCTGATCCCACCAATCCAATTGGGTCCGAGCTTTGGCGACAAGGCCCTGCAGCATCGATTTGATCAATGGCTTGAACATAGTTCAGTGCGGGACTGATCAATTGGGTGACCGCGCTCCGGTTGTCCGACGAAACAGCCGCAGTCTCCAATACGAGATGAAAGATAAACAACGGAACGAGCTAATAAGGCTGGTCGAAGACATGAATAGGGAAATGCAGGAACGCAAACAACGAAGACGGCAACTGGGAATGAAGGTATGGCATGTTAAGTTCGAGAGCTCGCAACCGGCCAGGTTCCAACTGGCCTTAGTATTGAACCTACTCACTATCGAAACCTTATGCAACCATTATTGCCGGGCGTCATCTGCGATCCCAGGGAACACGGCCCCGGCCTTCCACGGAAATATCCAGACGACTCATCCGGGCTATTGAGCCAGGGAAATCAGCGTGAAGTGATGCCGTACTCGCGGAGCTTGTTGTACAGGTTTGCCCTGCTGATCTTGAGCATTTTGGCGGCGCGGACTCGATTACCCGAGGACTGACGAAGGGCTTGGATGATCCTGACACGTTCCACTTTCTGCGCGGCGCCACGAGCAACCGCCCGCAGATCGGATGACTCGGAAACGGATCCCATCGCGACGACATCGGCGCAGGCCAGTTCCGGCCCGCTGGTCGTTACGACCGCCCGCTCGATGTAATGCTGCAGCTCTCGAACATTTCCCGGCCATGCGGCTGCTGCCAGCGCATGCAGGACTTCATCGGGAATCTGTCGGGCGGACTGACGATGCCGCCGGCAGGAAACCTCGACAAAATGGGCGGCCAGTAACGCAATATCTTCTCTGCGTTCACGCAAGGGGGGCAGATACAGCGGCAAGACGGCGAGCCGGTAATAGAGGTCCTGCCGAAACACTTTGGCGGCCACCAGTTCGGACAGTTCCCTGTTGGAAGCCGAGATGACCCGCACATCGATCTTCATCGACTGAGTGCCGCCGACCGGTTTGATCTCGCCTTCCTGCAGTACTCGCAATAATTTTGCCTGGAACGCCGGCGTGGTGTCCGCAATCTCGTCAAGAAACAACGTGCCTCCGTCCGCTTCTTCAAGCAACCCGCGCTTTGCCGATGTGGCGCCGGTGAACGCGCCTTTCACGTGGCCGTAGAGCTCGCTCTCTACAAGCGTCTGGGGCAGCGAGCCACAATCGACGACGACGAAGGGCTTCGCGCGCCGGAAGCTCAGCCGATGGATGGTTCGCGCCACCAATTCCTTTCCCGTGCCGCTTTCTCCCTGGATCAGAACCGTCGCGTGGCTGTCCGCCACCAAACGGATCATCTGAAATAGTTCTTGCATGGCGGGCGATTGTCCGATCAACTCACCCAGGCGGGAATTGCCGGATGCGTTTGCCAACTCGACGGGAAGGCCGGCCTTGGGAACCGGCGTCTCAGGCTGGACCGGAATCGTCGGATCGCGAAACAGCACGAGCACCGATTCCACATCGCCCTTCCCGGACATCAGCGGCAGGACCTGCGTCATGCCGCAGGCCGTTCTCTCTGCGCTTTCCGAGCACGGCAATGATTGTGCTTCCTTGGATTTAAATACGCTGCTTGCCGGGCAGGTGTCGCAGGGATCATGCTTTGCGACCAGACTCTCATAACATTTCGCCGGCCGCGCGGTTGCTTTTGGCCGGGACGCGGCGGGCCAAGCGGCATCGTTTGCATACAGCACATGAAATTGGCGGTCGAGGACCGCCACGCGCTCGCTCAGGCCGTCCGCCAATTGCTTCAATGCTTCGATGCGTGCTCTGACGATTGGATCGGCACAGAGGTCCGAGGCGGGAATGCATTCGTGAGATCCGGCCATCTCTGTTTCCATCGGTACCCTCTGATTCAGGGCGTCATGCCGCTGCTATTTGAGCAATTCATGGATCGTGGCTTTCAGTTCGGACAGATGAACGGGTTTGTCGAAATAAGCCGTAGCGCCGGATTTCAACGCTTCTTCCTTGGTCTTGGTATTTCCAAAGGCCGTCATGAGGATGATCGGACACTGAGGCGCGAATGTTCGGAGTCTGTTGACATAGTCCACTCCGCCCGCCGGCATCTTCAAATCCGTGATGATCAGATCAGGGACGGCCTCCATGACCGCGATCAGCGCCTCGTCGCCATTCGACGCCTCTCGAAGTTGAAATCCCTCATCCCATAGCTCGTCGCACAGTAAGCTCCGCATGTCCCGGTCGTCTTCGACAACGAGCAGCACTGCCGGTCGCTTTGCCTCAGCCGTCACGCGTCCCTCCGTAGTCGTTCACCACTTGGACAGGGATCCACGCAAGGCATATGCCCATGAAACGGCCATACGGCGCCAAGCGGAAATGCTGAGACAATCAGCGTACTTAGACCGAATAACCGCATAAAAGCGGCACACAGGGAGGAGAGCCCTGGCGAGAAAGACCCCAATCGTCCAGGAAGTTATGTTGCCGGATGCCACAGTTGTGCACGAAGGACCGTATCCAATGGGATCGCGGTGTGAGTACCGTCGACACTACACCCGATCATTCTCCGGCAAGACGAGCGTGAACGTCGTTCCCCGGCCCGGCTCGCTGCTCACGGCGATCGTTCCGCCATGCTCTTCCATGATGCCCTTGACCACGGTCAGGCCCAGCCCGGTGCCTACCCCAAATTCCTTCGTCGTGAAGAACGGATCGAAGATCTTTGCCAGGACACCGGGAGGCATGCCGGAACCGGTATCCGCAATCCTCAGTTCCACCATGTTTCGATCGAGGCGCCGGACGGCAATACGCAGTCGTCCTCCATCCGGCATCGCGTAGACGGCGTTCATTACGAGATTGATCAGGACCTGGCTCATCTGATCGGCATCCGCATGCACCGGCGGACATGCCTGTTCACAATCGAGCTCGATCTCGATGTGATGGCGCGCAAATCGTTCGTGAAACATCTCCAGGCTGTTCTCGACGACCTCCTTCAGGTTGACCGCCCGACGTTCCGGCGTCTCCCGTCGGGCAAACGAGAGGAGTTGATTCATCACCCTGGTGATACGCTCCACCTGGCTGACGATCGTCTGCAGACCTTTCTTGATCGGTTCATCGTTCGTCCGATTCATCAAATATTCCGCGCGCCCGAGGATCACGTTCATTGGAGTCCCGATCTCATGAGCCATGCCTGATGCCAAGGTGCCGAGTTCGGCAACCCGTTCGGTGCGGCGCAGTTGTTCCTGCAACCGTTTGCGCTGGGTGATGTCCCGCAATACAACCTGGATGGCGGGTCCTTCCTGGTCCATATACCGGGCGGCCGTGACCTCGACATCCACGCTGCTGCCGTCCATGCGGGAAAATTTCTCCTCGACCAATGGGACTTGGTCGAATCCCCGGTTCAACTGCCCCAAGCGTTCTCTCGCCTGTTCGTGGAAATCAGGATGAATAAAATCAAACAGCGACCGGCCTATGATCTGTTCCGGACGCGTCACACTCAGCAGTTCAAGCCCTTGCCGATTGATGAACACAATGAATGCACCGCGGGTAATGACGATGGCATCCGGA
>DASSBQ010000259.1:0-8959 GCA_035698625.1 Nitrospiraceae bacterium | reverse complement strand
GGAGGGCGGCCAAGAGAAGATTGTGGGAAGGATCGGGACTTTCTTGCACCATTGTCGGCCAGCCTACAGAAATGCCGCCTGCTTTTCGGTATCATTCTGCAGAGCGTGTGATCGAGTCAAGGAGGAATTCATGCAACCACGCCGACAAGCCTTCGACGGACTCCGCAAGGAAATACAAGAATTCATGCGCAGCAGCGAAGCCGTCTTGAGCCTCGCCAGCATGGAGACGCTGACGGATGACGAGGGGGAGATCATTCGCTATTACATCCAATGGCTCAACGACAAGACCGCCGGCATGAAGACCAATTCACTCGAGAAAACCGCTTCCCCGTCTGTGACCGATTGAGTCGATTCGATGGAGTCGGTTCACATCCATCGCACCACTCGGACGCCGCATGAGTCCGCCAATGCCTCGAGCCATCCGGCGGCGGGTACGGATTACACCATACAAAAATGCTATAGTGCAGTTCGTCCAGGTCCGCCCCACCATCGGCCTCGCGACGGCGGCACACATCGTGGTTTTAAAACGTGACCCGCAAGCAAATTTTTTCCATTACGTTCTTCAGCGTCCTACTCGTACTAGTCTGGCAACTGGGGGTCATCCTCAGTCCGTTCTTTTATCCTATTCTCTGGGCCGTGATCCTGACCGCCACCTTCTATCCGCTCCATACGAAGCTGCTCAATTCTCTCAACGGTCGGCGGCACATCACGGCCGTGCTCATGACGGGGATGGTCCTGGCCATTGCCGTGTTGCCCGCGGTCTATTTGATCTTTCTCGGGATCCACGAGGCCGTACAGGCCTATGAAACGGCGACGGAGTGGTTTCGGCAGGGGCGCCTCCGCAATCTCGGCGTCAGCATTTCCCAATTGCCGGTTGTGGGCGGGTTGAGCCAGGAATTGTTCGGCCGCCTCATTCTGTCCAATAGCGGCCAGCTTGAATCGTCCTTTCTGGAAGGCGGGAAAGTGGTCAGCACGTTCCTGCTGTCTCAGGGAGCCGATCTGGCCAAGAACGCATTGCTGTTCGTGACCGACTTTTTCGTGATGGTGTTCACCCTGTTTTTTCTTTTCCGCGACGGTGATCGGTTATACAGGGGCCTCTATGAAGCAATCCCTCTCGATCCCGATCATAAGGCCAAAGTGTTTGAGCGCATGGACGGCACCATCAAAGCGGTGGTGCAGGGCACGCTGGTGACCGCCTTGGCCCAAGGCACGGCGGCCGGCCTCACCTATTGGGCGCTCGGCGTACCGTTTTCCATTTTCTTTGGAGCGCTGTCGGCCGTTCTCTCCCTGCTGCCCTTCGGAGGCACCGCCATCGTCTGGGTCCCGATCGCCATCTATTTGTTCTTCAGCGGTTCAATCGTGAAAGGGATCATCATGATCGCGGTCGGCGCGGGCCTCGTCGGGCTGATGGATAATCTCCTGCAACCCTTACTCATCGGCACAAGGGCCCAATTACCGATGCTTTTTCTGTTCTTTGCTTCATTAGGCGGGCTGGCATCGTTCGGACTGCTCGGACTCTTCGTGGGTCCCATTCTCCTAGCCGTGGTGTTGGAGCTCTTCCGCATCTATCAGGACGAATTCCAGGATCAGCAGAATGAACTCCTGCTCAAATGAATGACCGGCGGCGAAACTCCGGTGGTTGTCCGGCGACGTGATGGCATCCCGGCGTTGACCGCGTTCGCTACTTGGCAAGACGAAGCGGCCGCCGCTTCGGTTGTTTGGGCGGGGACGGCGAGGGAGTCCGCTCTTTTCGCCGTGCCGGCGCAATCGAGAGCAGGAGTTGCGCGTGCATAATGGCATCCAATAAGGCCGTCCGCTCCATTTCCGTTCGTTTCTGGTTCGGCGCCTTATTGACGAACCGCTCCGCCGCGTCGGCCAACCGCCGCAATGCTTCTTTGGAGTCCACCATCCCTTTGCTCATCGATCATGCCCGACGATGGCCCCCGCGGCCTCTCTTCGGATCAGTCCCTGTTTCTATGAACCGGAACTTCCCAATTCCTTCGACCAGAAAATGAACATGCCGTGTCCGCCTCTCGTGGGCGGTGCTCCACCCGGATCTCGAAAGATACCGAAATTGTATGTGTAATTCAGTTCAATCTGGGACCGCCAGGGCGCGCCGGATACTAGACCGGCGCCCAATGTCGGCATCGAATCGGTCACGTTCTTGATGCTGCCATCAGCCGTAAACAGTGGGCGCTCGACTAATCCATACGTGGCTTCGAGATACGGGAAGAGGAAGAACAGGGCCTCGTACCGGTATTGTAGGTTCGCCACCGCATAACGGCGCGGAAACAACTCATTAAATGCGACCCCATGAATCATCGGGAGCGACACTGCCTCCCATTCGTAACCGGTCGGCCGCCCGGGTAGGCGAAAAGCGGAGAATCGATCCTGATCCTTGCCGATGCCGCCGTGCAGGCTGGTGATAAGCCGATGTTTTTCGCTGTTCACAAACGGCACTCCGCCGGCGACGAGGGCATAGGCGGTCGCCGTCAGATAGGTTCGTTCCTTCACGAAGTCCGGCGTATCAAACGGCGGCCCTCCCCATCGCTCCCATTTGGCACGATGGCCATGCATGAAATCCCCGCCCATGGTAATTCCCTGATGAGGCAATTCCATCAGATTACGGGTCATGGCATCCACCCGAATCCTGAGGTGAATGCGGCCTTCATAGGTGTCTTTGGGAACGATGTATTGCGGCGACGTATGATCCGTCCCTTTGAACCAACGATAACCCGGCTCATAAGTCAAAAATACGTTGACGGCGCTGTCCTGACTGAACGGATGGATGGGCAAGCGATAGCCCAGGCCGATTCCCCCGAATACATAGTTCCATTCAATTTCACTCTGTCTGATGCGTTGTCCTTCGACGTATTCGGACCGGCCGAGCGGGACAATGAAATTGTCGAGGGAAAAAATCAGCGACCAGTTGGGATAGGTGCGCAGACCGATGGTGTAATCCAAATCATTGACGGCTATGGAAACCGCACCGCGAAATCGTCGGTTATCGTTATCCCAATTACGCCAAAAGTAGAGCGCGCCAAACGGCAGGACTTCCAGTTGACTCGGACCGTTTGGAATCCACTGGATGCCGAAACTGGCCGCCGTAACATTGCGGCGGTCTCGCGGTGCAACATAAACGTCTTCACCGAATAATCTCGTGCGAAATTCTTGACCCGCCTCCGGAGTCGGTTCCTCAACTTTTGGCGCCTCATACGCCCAGGCGGTTCCTATGGAGATACAGAGAAACGCGCCGAGCAGAAGGTAACGCCACCGGTCGACGGCTCGGCCACGGCGACCCGGGATTTTTCGGCAAACCCCGATAAACGGCCATTTGCCCCTCAGCATGCGGCGTTCAGTGGACAATATGAGCGCGGATGGAAACTGCGGATTCGGCCGGTCATAGAACAGGGCGGCTCATCTCCCATCCCGATTTGAAGACCCGCCGTCGGCCGGATCAAATTCCTCTCCTTTGATGGAGCGGATAGAGAGCGCATGGTCGTCATTATTGACCCTCGCCTCAACCCGCTCGCCTTCCTTAATAGGGCTCATCCGTAGTGTAGCTTGATTTACGACCAAGCGCACTTCGTTTCCATTTGGATCTTCAACAAAGTAATTTTCACCGTCGATGCGAACAACCTCTCCTTCCACCGTATGGCCGATCTCCTGTTGCCCGCTTCGTAAGTACGGCGGCGCCGAAGGCATCATGCCGGCCGCGCGGTCGTAATCCATCGCGTGCGCGAGACCAATGATGCATGCCCCGGCTGCCAGTGCGGCCGCTAGATAATTCCGTGCGTGCTTGACGATCATCGTGAGCCTCCCCTTTATGTTGATCGCAAAAGGGTCCAGTCGGTACTCCCCTATATGCTAGTCCTTATATAAGAGAGAATTTGTCCCTCTACCCCTCGGAACCTCCCTAGGTCCATACTGGGACTCTGCCTGGTTGTCCAATGCCTTGTTTTGCGGAATGATGAGAAAACAATCCGGTGAAGCGCCTGAGTCCAGACGGAACACGCGGGACAAAAAGGTCTCTATGGTTCACTCGACAAGCATGAGTAGTCACGCAAGTTGGCCGCCATATGGGTCGGAAGTTTCGAGTGCGTTTCTCCACCGAAAGCCCAACCCTGATCCCGACCCAGGCCCGATGCCGCCCGATCCTGATCCGTTTCCATCGCCTCAGCCGCCGCTGCCGCCACCCGAGCCGTCCCCCGTTCCGCCGACCCGCCCTCCAATCCCGCAGCTGTAAGCTTCGGAGTCTCAACGGCGCATGGCTGGACACCACACCGCACCCCTCTCATTGTTTCCCTGTCGCCCGCCGTTTGGCAGGTTGATATGAGAGGGATGACGCTTATTAATGGGGATGGTCCGATGAACAGGTGGGAAGACGGCTGACCGACAATGCCGGATCTCTACGCGACCGGCAGGGTAAAGGAAAATTTACTGCCTCGACCTGGCTCGCTCTCGACCCATATTCTGCCGCCATGCAGCTCCACGAGGCTCTTCGTAATGGCCAACCCCAGGCCGATACCTTCTTGCACCGGGGAGGGAGCCCGATGAAACTTCTCAAACACTTTCTGTTGTTGATCAGGCGGGATTCCACAGCCCGTATCGGCGATCGTAATGATCACCTCTTCCTCAGCGCTCAAATGGGACTGCACCATAACCTCCCCACTCTTAGGAGTGAATTTGAGCGCGTTATGAACGAGGTTATGCAGCACTTGCTCCAGCCTGTGTCGGTCCGCTCGGACGGGGGCTGCAATGAGATCCGCCGTGCGAATAGTGATGGCTTTGCTTTTAGCGACCGATTCAAAATCCCTCAACACATCACTGATCACTTGAGCAGTGGACACGGAGTCGAGATCCAAAGGCATTTCCCCCGCCTCTATCCTCGATAGATCCAGCAGCATATTGGTGAGGCGGATTACGCGATCAGTGTTGTAGCCGATGCGCGTCAAGTAATATGTCACCTGCTCGGGCAATACCCCCGCCACGCCTTCCAGAAGATTGTCGATGTAGCCCTTGATGGCCGTCAGTGGAGACCGTAATTCATGCGAGGCGATCGAAATAGACAGTGATTTGAGATGATCGAGTTCTTCCAAGCGCTGATTGGCCTCCTTGAGACGTTGCAGCGCATCGTGCAACTCGTCCGCCATTCGTTTGCGTTCCGTCAAGTCGCTTGTAATTTTTGCATACCCGTTCACGATTCCCATTTCATTGTACAGGGCGGTAAGCACGACATAGGCCCAAAAGCGGGAGCCGTCCTTTCGCACGCGCCAACCTTCATCGGCAATTCGGCCGGCCTTCGCCGCCTGATTGAGCAGATGACGCGGCTTGCCCGCCTCAATATCAGCCGGCGGATAGAAACAGGAGAAGCACCGCCCGATGATCTCTTCGGCTCGATATCCCTTCATCACCTCGGCGCCGGCATTCCAGGTCTTGATAATGCCTTCGGCATCCATAATAAGAATCGCGTAGTCCTTTACGCCTCCCAACAGCAAGGAAAAAGAGTCTTCGTTCGTCCTAGGCCTGCGAGCTGTTTCCTCACGAGAAAAAGGCCCTTTGTCTTCTTCCATGCGCTCCTTCACACCGGTGCCGGCTAGGAGGCGAGCGCCTCTTCTGCCGGACCAAAACATGAATGCAACGCCTGCTTTAATTCCGCAATTCCGAACGGCTTTAAGATATAACTGCAAGCTCCCGCCTGCGACCCTTTGGCGGTGCGAATTCGCGATTGGGAGGCGGACATGACCAATACAGGTAACGCCGGGAATACATGACGCGCTTCTACGAGGACCTGAGTGCCGGGAACGCTGGGCAAGTTGAGATCAAGCAGGACACCGTGGAATGAGTGTGCCTGTAACATTTCCATTGCAGCATCACCGTCGTGAACGCAAGACACCGTGTATCCGTACAGCTGCAAGCGATCTCGAAGAGCCCGGGACTGATCGGGATCATCCTCGACTACCAGCAAACGCTTGAACGTCGCTTGGAGTTCCATATCGCACCTGCCTTCATGCCCTCACTGAGGACGCGGGTGTATCGGCTTAGATACCAGGTGTATCGGTTTTGATACGTAGCGAACGGGACGGTACATCGAATAATTCAATCGATCCATACCTTTTTTAAGAACAGAATTGCTGCAGATGCGCTTACCAGTACAGAAATACTCATGATGTAATACATTGCGTCGTCTCCCATCCTTATGTTCCTCATGTTGCTCCACGTCTCTCTGTCTGTGCAACGCTCGTACCAGGAGCATAGTTAGTGAAACCCTGGTATTGAACGTTCATCCCGTATTCGCCGGCACAATGCACGTGTATATGCACAGAGAAGCCGCTCTCGATGATTGTGACCAAGATGGTGCACCTGATCTGCGGGATGGAACAAATGAGCGGTGGGACTCAATAAAGGAAACTACCGGCAACCGGCTTGGCTGGGCCGTCCGTCTCTAGAGCCTATCTCAAAATAGCCGTTTAGATCATGGCGGGTAGCCGGCTCTCTGACGGCGGAATACAAGAAACGAAGCATGGAGCGTAGCGGCAAGGCTAAAGTTCAGGCTGCCCAAGGCAGTGGGCTGACTCTCGCCCTTCGCGTCATCTGCGGGACTGGCCAGGGCGGGACAGTGGCGGAGCCCTATCAGGGCGGCGTGGCCCACCGCTCAGCGGAAGCGGCCGCGTCCCTGGTGGCACCTGCGGTCCGACGATGCGGTCAGCGCAGCTCGGGCCGCAGCAAGTTCAGGTGCCAAGCGGTCGCGGAGTGTTCGAGCGGTCCACGCCGCGCTGTCTTCGAGCGGAGACACTCTCGCGCCTGGCGGTTCCCGTTCAAACTGGACGATTTTGAGATAGGTTCTAGTTAGTGCGACCCGAAGGCGCGTCCCACTCGCAATGTCCTCGGCGTAGTGCTCAGCAGCCGCTTAAGTTTACCGTCGTCATCCTCGTCATAGATTTCTCCCACTACCTCCTCGAGAATGTCCTCGAGGGTCACGATTCCCAACGGAGCGCGGTCAGCATAGACGATCCCCATGTGCATGCGCCGCTCTTGTAGCGCCCTGAGCCCGGTCAAGAGTGGAGTGCCGGCCTGCAACACGACGGGTGGACGCACGAGCGGCCCCCAATCCTCTCCGCCGGACGCGCGCAACGTCATGAACTCTTTTGAATTGAGGATGCCGATGACCTGTTCCGCTCTCATCACCGGCAGGCGCGTATGGCCGGACGTCAAGATGACGCGCTCGACCTCCACCGGCAGTTGCGTGAACTCAACAGTCACGACACCCGACCAAGGCACAACAATCTCCTTCATCGTCTTACCCTCCAGGTCGACCAAATTGAGAACATATTGGCGATGCTGGGAGGAGAGAGCGTCAAGGGAGACGGTAGTATCCGACAGATCGCCGGCCTTGGCCTCGTGAGCCTGGCCGCCGCGCCACAGGCGCAGCGCGCGAAGCCATTGGAGAAATCGCGTGGTGGACCATTCGAGCAACGTCACAATGGGGCCCAGCAACCGATCAAAGACCGACAGCCAGGGCGCTGCGAGCAGCGCGACCCCGAGACTATTTCGTAACGCCATGGACTTCGGCATCAGTTCCCCCACCACCACCGTGAAGTAGACTAAAGGAACCACCACGAACAGAATCGACAATGTATCGGCGCTGCTCTCGGTGAGCCCCAGCCTGGCGACGAGAATCGGGCTTAATGTTTCCTTGGCTCCCACTCCACCCACCGCTCCCGCGAGCGCGCCCACGGCAGTAATTCCGATCTGAATCACCGACAATGTTCGTTCCGGCACCTCCCGCAGCGCCAACAACAGCGACGCCTTCTTATGGCCCTGCCTGGCCAACTGGCGGAGTACCGGCCTGCTTACCGTCACGAATGCCATTTCTGCCGCAGCCAGGAGAGCATTGCAAAGCAGGCATGCAAGGACCGCAACAATTTCTATCATAGCTTCCCTTCAAGAGATTTCATTGCCGATAGGATCTTGTCATGCACAGGCTGGGACCATTCTTTTGCCACGACACGATTCTGGCACTTACCATGGTGTTAATCGACGTTCATCGGGCTCCTGTTTCTATGAGGACGACATCAAGCGTTGCAATTCATCCAGAAGCGGCCGTTGGCCTGCCAGCCATTTGCTTCTCGCCGCGGAGAGCATGAACCAATCGCCCCGATCCACCTCGGCAAATTCTTGCTGGTTCCCCGAGCGCGGCGGCCATTCCATCACGAACGTGTTGCTGGTGAGATCCGCCGGATTAAGATCGCCTTCCACGGCCCACGCATGCACCACCTTTCCACCGGCCTGTTTCACCGGCGCCAGCGGACGAAAGTCGCCCTCAAGTTCGACCCCCGTTTCCTCGCTGAACTCCCGCTTCGCTTCGGCGAGCAGACCAACCTCGCCGACACATTCCCCCTTGGGGATCGACCAGGCGCCGTCGTCTTTATTCTTCCAAAACGGGCCGCCCGGGTGCACGAGAAACACTTCTATCTCACCGCCGCGCCTTCGATAGAGCAGGATCCCGGCACTCCGCTTCATAACGGTTCTCCGTTCTTCAGCTTGGCTCCGGCCTCGAAGGGCAGGCCGCCGTCCGACCGCGCTTCTCTTGTGCAAGGGCCGAGGAAACTGATAATACTATAATAGTTTCCATGTTACTCATTCATTCTCTATGAAAGACAATAAAGCAAATGCTCGGGTCCGATCAAAGGACCATTCCGCAACGCAGCGCCTCGTGTCGGCGGCGAGGCGGCACTTTTTCCTCCATGGATTCCGCAGCGTCACGATGGACGATCTTGCCCATGAACTCGGCATGAGTAAGAAAACCCTCTACGGCTGCTTCCCCGGCAAGTCCGCGTTGCTGGAGGCCGTCCTGCTCGATAAGTTTCGCGATGTTGAAGCCGATCTTCAGAGCGTGGCATCCGACCGCTCGAACATGTCCGACGTGCTGCATGAGCTGCTGGCCTGCGTCCAGCGG
>DASSBQ010000258.1:0-2690 GCA_035698625.1 Nitrospiraceae bacterium | reverse complement strand
CCCGCGCGCGCTTCCAACCATGTCATAAAGCCGACCGCCTCGTCGGTAAATCCGATCCGCAGCAAGCCGTACAGGGTGAAGGCAGCATCCCGGATCCACGTATAGCGATAGTCCCAATTTCGACCTCCACCGAGCGTTTCCGGCAAGCTGCAGGTCGGAGCGGCGATGATGGCGCCGGTCGGTTCGAAGGTCAGCAGTTTCAGGGTGAGCGCCGACCGATAGATCATCTCTCGCCAACGACCGGCGTAGGTGCATTTGGACAGCCAGCGGCGCCAATAGTCCACCGTGTGTTCGAAGAGTTCATCGGCTTCACCGATGGATGGATAGGGACCGCAGCCTTCATTGGCTTGAATACCACCAAGCACGAACACCGCCGACTGCTCCTCATGCAACACAAAGACCGCCGTCGCGCCGCGGTCATCCGCCGTGAGCGGAACATCCGTCGCGAGACTCAGACTCAAGCCGGCAGAATGGAAACCCGCTCCCTGTTTTGAAATAACGGTGTCATGGGCCGCCCGCGCATAATCAAATGCGGGATGGCATCGCATGCGAAACTCCATACTTCCCTGCGTCACCCTCACCCGACGCACCAGCGAATACCGCCACGCGGATTCGTTCGACAGCCCCGTCGGCATGAAGTCTTGTATTTCGGCGATTCCGTCCGGCGAGTTGAAGCGCGTGATCAACACATTCGTGTCCGGCCAATAGATCTGTTTGGTCTTCACACCTTCATGAGCGGCGGCAATCTCGAAGCGGCCGCCTTTCTCGTGATCCAAAATGGCCGCGAACACACTGGGGGAATCGAAGTGCGGAAAGCAGAACCAATCGATGGATCCCGTCATACTGACGAGCGCGGCGGTGCGCATGTTGCCGATGATGCCGTAATTCTCGATCGGTTGGTAACTCATCGGCTTCGTCTCAAAGAATCGACGGAGTTTGTTCGAATAACCATAAAGGGACCTATCCTTCCTCGATCATGGAGCAGTTTCTGCCATCTAGCCGACATGTGCGCGCGGTGTCTTGCCCCTCCAGAGGTTATAGACAGAACGGCTTGACCGACTCAAGCCCCCAATGGCTTCCCGCCACGCACGATGGGTTGACTGTCGACTCTGCACCGGTCTGTTTCGGGCTTCGCAAAACTCAACGTCGCAGGCGTTTCTCCACAATTGAAATATTCACCAGAATGATGTTCGGGCGGGGTAACCGGCGCCGGCCGAATTAGTTCTTCCCGGTTTTCAAAGCTTGGACAGCCGATTGTTGTCGGCTATGGTCGCTGGGCGACCATCCGCCGCCCAAGGCTTTGTAGAGCTGGACTACCGAGGTCAGATACAGGCGGCGAGTCGTCGCGAGGGCCAATTCCGCGTCGAACAGGTTCCGTTGCGCGATCAGGACGTCCAAATAGTTTGCGAGACCGCCCTTGTACCGGAGATTCGCGAGACGAAGGGCCCTTTTCAACGCATCGACCTGTTTCTCCTGAGCAGCCGCCTGCTCGCGTGCCATCGCAACTCCCGCCAGCGCGTCTTCAACTTCTTTGAATGCGACGAGGATCGTTTGCTTGTATTGCGCGACCGCTTGCCTGGCTTGGGCTTCAGCGGCATCCTGTTGAAACCCGAGACTCACGGCGTTCAGCAGGGGGCCGGTCAGAGTCGGACCGAGGACTCCGAAATCTCCTCCGGGCATGAAGAGTTTGGACACGCTCGGATTCGCGGTCCCGAGCAGTCCTGTGAGAGAAATTTTTGGAAATCGGTCGGCTTTGGCCGCTCCGATCCTGGCCGTCGCCGCGGCCAACTGCTGCTCAACCTGCACGATATCCGGCCGTCGCTGCAGCAATTCGGAGGGGAGACCGGCCGGCACGACCGGCGGCACGACCTGGTCGGTCAACGATTGTCCTCTGGGGATCTGATCGGGATTCCTCCCTAACAGCACACTCAACTCGTTTTCCTTTTGGATCATTTGGCGTTTGAGATCCGCGATGCGGGCGGCCGCGTTTTCCCGCTCGGCTTGGAATTGTTCGACGTCCAGTCCGTGAATCAATCCCTGCCGATGTCGGGCCTGACTAATGCGCACGGACTCATCCCATGCCCGCAAGGTCCGCTCGGAAATTTCCAATTGCAGGTCGAACTGCCGAAGTTCGAAATAAGCCTGAGCGACCCCGCCGACCAATTGCAAGACAAGCGCGCGCCGATTCTCTTCCCGAGCCAACAAATCGCCGCGGGCTGCTTCATTCGAGCGCCGGATCCGTCCCCAGACATCGATCTCCCATGCAAGATTACCCTGCAGGTAGTAATTAAACGGGTTGGGAAATCCAGGAAACCGGACTCCACCATGTCTCACAAGAGGACCGTAGGCCGTGCCTGTCCCCTGAGGGATATAGTCGATCCTCGCGATGAACAGTCGAGCCTCATACTCCTCGATCGTCGCGACCGTGCGTTCAAGATCTTTGTTCTCCGCCACCGCAATGCGGATGAGCTTCTGAAGTTCTTCATCCTGATAGAGTTCCCACCACGGCATATTGGCAAGAGACGGCAAATCAGCGGCCTCCTTGGCCATGCGGAATGAATCTCCCGCAGGAATATCGGGGCGGGAATAATCGGGCCCCACCGCGCAGGCGACCAGAAGTCCTGACATAAAGACCAATGCGAGTCTCGGCATGTCAACGTCCTCCTTGCGGGGACACCGACTAGAGCCCG
>DASSBQ010000257.1:0-5656 GCA_035698625.1 Nitrospiraceae bacterium | reverse complement strand
GGCTTACGAGGAAATCCAACGCATGCAAATCTAAGCGGCCCCGCGGGACGAGGGCGCCGTAACGAATCGGATCATTCATGTTCCCGAACTTCAGCCAATTCACCATTAGTCAGCGCATGATCATTCTCGTGGCCTTGGCCGGCTCGATCGCCGGACTGGTCGCGGTCGGCCTCTGGACCCAGCAACCGGATATGCAGGTGCTGTTCTCCAATCTCGCTCCGGACGATGCGGGCGCGATCGTCGATAAACTCAAGGACGCCAAAGTCGCGTATGAAACCTCCGGCGGCGGGACGACGATCCTCGTTCCAAGCTCTCACGTGCATGACTTGCGGCTTCAGCTCGCGGGACAAGGGTTGCCTCACGGAGGAGGGCTCGGCTTCGAGATCTTCGACCGTTCCACGCTGGGCATGTCGGAATTCGTGCAGAAATTGAATTACCGGCGCGCGCTGCAGGGAGAGCTGGCCCGCACGATTGCGCAGATGCCGGAGGTCGAGCGGGCCCGGGTGCATCTCGCAATGCCGGAGCGCCGCCTGTTTGCCACGGAGCAAGACCGCGCGCGGGCGTCGGTCGTCCTCTCCCTCCGCGGCAGCCAGACCCTCGGCAAGGCGCAAGTGCAGGGCGTCATTCATCTGGTGTCCAGTAGCGTTGAAGGATTGCAGGCACGGGATGTCACCGTGGTGGATGGACATGGGCAGCTGCTCTCCAACTCATCAAGCGATGAGACGGCCGGCCTCACCGGCTCCCAGCTGGAATATCAGCATACGGTGGAGAAAGACATCGAAGGCCGAATTCAATCCATGCTGGAGCGGATCGTGGGAGTCAATAAAGCGGTGGTCCGGGTGTCAAGCCGGTTGGATTTCCGCAAAGTGGAGACGACCGAGGAACGGTTCGATCCGAACGGGCAAGTGGTGCGCAGCGAACAGCGCGGCCAGGAGAAGGCGAGCGGCGTGAACGGCACGTCGGGCGGCGTGCCCGGCGTCGAATCCAATGTGCCGCCAGGATCCGAAATCGAGGCCGCTCAGACCAGCTCGACCAGCAATCAAACGAAGAATGAAACCGTCAATTACGAGATCAGCCGGACAGTGTCGCGCATCGTCGAACCGATCGGCACGGTCAAACAATTGTCGGTCGCGGTGTTGGTAGACGGCAGCTATGAGGCCGTCAAGGCGGCGGAAGGAGAGAAGGCGCCGGCCGTAGAGGCGACCAAGAAATATGTTCCGCGCACGGATGAAGAAATGAAACGGATTGAAGAGATCGTGAAGAAGGCTATGGGCTATTCGACCGATCGTCAGGATCAGGTCGAAGTGGTCAATATCCAATTCGGATTTGGAGCCGAAGAACCGGCCGGCTCCACGGAAGCCGGAAGTGAATCGCCGCGGGCTTGGTTGCCGTACGTGCGGTATGTCGTCGGCGGTCTCCTGTTCGTGCTCTTGCTGGTCTTTGTCGTCCGGCCCTTGATGACGATGCTGGTTACAAGCAGCCCGACGGGCTCGGCAAGAGACACCACGCCTGCGCTGCCTGCTTCGGTCGGCCAGGTCGAAGCGGCGCTTGCCGGCAAACAGCCGGCTCAAATTCTGGACATGGCGCGCAGTAATCCCGCCGCAACGGCGGTCGTGGTCAAACAGTGGCTGAAAAGTAATGCTTAGCGCGGACGGGGCGGGCTAGTCAGAAAAAGTACATTTAGTGATTGCATGATGTGGTGAAATAAATACTTCACCGGATCGCCAACTCACCAAATCACCAAATCACCAAACGACTGACTACATGGCCAAGCACCTGACGGGAGAACAGAAAGCGGCGATCCTGTTGCGCGCGATCGGCGAAGACGCTGCTGCGCAGGTCATGAAGTCCTTGGACCCCAAGGACATCCGGAAGCTGGGCTCCTACATGAAGGATAGCGCGAACATTACCAAAGATGAAGAGACGTCGGTGATGGAAGAATTCGAAAAGGTCAGCGCAGTCGGCGAAGTGCAATTTGAAAGCAAAGAGTACATGAAGACGATCCTTGTCAAAGCGTTGGGATCCGACAAGGCGACACGCCTGCTTGAGTCGCTCAATACCAAGACGTACCCGGGCATCGACGCGCTGAAATGGATCGATCCGAAAACGGTGGCCCAGTTGCTGCGCGTCGAACATCCGCAGACCATTGCCGTCTGTCTGGCGCATATCGAACCGGACCAAGCCAGTGTGGTTGTCGGATCGCTGCCCGAAGCCTTGCGAGCGGATGTGGCGCTCCGTCTGGCTACGATGCAGGAAGTCCAGCCCGACGTCCTCCAGGAATTGAGCGATAGTTTGCAAGAGTCGCTGCAATCGACCACGGGGGGGTCGAGCATGAATGTCGGAGGCGCCGAGCTGATGGCCAACATCCTCACCCGGTTGGACAAAGCAACGGAAGGCGGAATCATGGCGAAGTTGTCGGAGCGCGATCAGGCGCTGGCCGACAGCATCCGGGCCCTCATGTTCGTATTCGACGATTTGGTCAAGCTCGACGACCGCGGCATTCAGGAATTGATGAAAGAGATCAGCAAGGAGGATCTGCCGGTGGCCTTGCGCGGCGGCAGCCCGGAAGTGAAGGAGAAATTCCTCAAGAATATGTCGAGCCGCGCCGCACAAATGCTGAAGGATGATATGGAGGCCCGTGGGCCGGTCAAGGTCGTCGATGTCGAGAAGGCCCAACAAAACATTCTCAAGGTCTGCCGCAAGTTGGAAGAAGAAGGCCGCGTCGTCATTGCAGGTGCGGGGGGCGAGGAGTTGATGTGACGAGGGCAACGCCGTCCGCCGGTTCGCGGGCCGTTCGGCCAGGACCGCAGGCTCCGGCAACGGAGCTCGAATCCAAAAGCATCCTGGTGGTGGATGATGAGGAACCCGTTCGCCGGCTCCTGGCCGAGTTGCTCGGTCTCGGCGGGTACCAGGTGCTGCTTGCCGGGACTGCTCAAGAGGCGTTGGCCTGTCTGAGCAGCCATCACGTCGCGCTGCTCATCATCGACGTGCAACTGCCTGATATGGACGGCATCGCCTTGCTCCAGCGGATGTTTCAGATGGACGATGGCATGCTTGGATTGGTGGTCACCGGCCACGGGAATGTCGAGATGGCGGTACGCGCCATGAAAGCAGGCGCGTCCGACTTTCTGGCCAAGCCGTTTCAACCCGAGCTGGTTCGTCACACGGTCACGCGTTTGATGGAACTTCATCGGTTACGGCATGAGAACACCGTCCTCAAGCAAGCCATTATTCGGTCGGGTAATATCCGCCTCACCCGCATGGCGTTGACCGATTTCGGGATCAAAGAACAAGCAAACGATCTCAATGCCCAGGCCGAATATCAACGCGGCCTGGTGGAAGGGGAGCAGCGGGCCTCCGAACGGCTGGCAGCCGTGCGTCGCCAAGAACAGGAGCTGATTGCGACTGCGATCACCCGTCTGGAAAGCACCTGGCGACGGTTGCATGACACGGTCGAACAGGATGTGGCGTCCCTGGCGTTCAGCATTGCCCAGAAAGTCTTGCGTGCGGCGGTCGCAGAACGACCTGACCTCATTGTGGCTCAGGTGCAGGCCGCATTGGGACATGTACAAGAGCGCGGCTTGGTGAAGATTTGCGTGCATCCTTTAGATTTGCCTCAACTCGAAGCAGCGCGCCGGGCCCTTACGGAGCGGGCTGACGGCGCCTTGACCATCAAGCTTGAGGGTGATCCTACAATTCCGCGCGGCGGCTGTTTGGTCCATACGGCCAGTAGGCTCATCGATGCGACGCTCGAGACCCAGTTGCTCCGTATCGGCGAAGCGTTGCAAGAGCGGGAATCCGGTGAAACTCACTGAACGGCTGGAACAGATCGAATCGATTGTCATCACCGGGCGGGTTGCGCAGGCGGTCGGCATTGTCATCGAAGGAACCGGGCCTTTTACATCGGTCGGAGAGGTCTGCGAAGTGACCCGGGAAGACGGGCTCGGCACCGTTCCGGCGGAAGTTGTCGGATTCCGTGATGATCGTGTGCTGCTGATGCCCCTCGGGGATATGCAAGGCATCGGACCCGGGAGCCGCCTGATCATGCAGGGGCGTACCGCCTCTGTCCCGGTAGGCCCGCAACTCTTGGGGCGGATTCTGGACGGGCTTGGGCAGCCGCTCGATGGACTGGGTCCGCTTCAGGGATCCTTCCGATATCCGATCCATGCGGCGCCGCCGAACCCCTTGCACCGGGCGAGAATTACGCAGCCGATGGATCTCGGGGTGCGAGCCGTCAATGCCTTATTGACCTGCGGGTTGGGGCAAAAGATCGGATTCTTTGCCGGGTCCGGCGTCGGAAAAAGCATTTTATTGGGAATGATCAGCCGCTATACCCAAGCGGATGTCAATGTGATTGCCATGGTGGGAGAACGAGGCCGCGAGGTGAAGGAATTCCTGGAGCGCGATCTCACGGCCGATGCGCTCAAGCGGTCGATCGTGATCGTGGCCACGTCGGATCAGCCCCCGCTCGTGCGGATCCGCGGCGCGCTGATCGCCACGGCCATTGCCGAATATTTTCGCGATTGCGGCAAGCACGTGCTGCTCATGATGGATTCGCTGACGCGGTTTGCCTATAGCCAACGTGAAGTCGGATTGGCCATCGGCGAGCCGCCCACGACGAAAGGGTATACGCCGTCCGTCTTTTCCGCGCTTCCGAAGCTCCTTGAACGGGTCGGGACCTGTCAGGGACCCGGCACGATCACCGGACTCTACACCGTCCTGGTGGACGGTGACGATTTGAATGATCCGATCGCCGATTCTGTCCGATCGATTCTCGACGGCCACATTGTCTTGTCGCGCGAATTGGCCGCCCGGAATCATTTTCCCGCGATCGATATTCTCCAGAGCACGAGCCGGGTCATGCGGGATGTCGTTTCTCCGTCCCATTATGCCGCCGCTCGGTTGGTGTTCGAACGGATGGCACTGTACCGCCGATCCGAGGATCTGATCACCTTGGGCGCCTATAAGCCAGGGACGAGCAAAGAATTGGACAAGGCCGTGGCGGCGCACGAGGATATCGATGCCTTTTTGCGGCAAGAAATTCGACAGCCGGTCGGCTATGCGCGCGCCGTCGATGAACTGCTGGCGCTCGGACAGAAGATCCAATGAATCTGTCTCGATTGCTCGCATATCGCCGCCAGATCGAGGACGCCATGCGTATCGAGCTTGCGGAGACGGCGCGCTTGCTTCAGGAGGCGACGGAGCGGTCCGCTGCCTATGAAGAGGAAGTCTCGGTCAAGCAGTGGCGTTACATCGAAGCAGGTCGAGGCGGCCTTACCGTCGATGAGGCGCATCAGTGGTACGCGGACATCGAGGCTGCCTCGTGGAAGGTGGCCAGGGCAGGCGAGGCACATGACACGCTGCGTCGGGAGTGGAGCAACAAGCAGGCCGACCTGATCGATGCGATGCAGCAACGAAAGAAACTCGACATTCTCGTCAGGAGGCGCATGGAAGCACGGCAGCGGGAACAGCTTCATGATGACCAGCGGCTCATGGACGAGCAAGCGGCTCGCCGGCGCGGCACGCGGGACTCTCGCGGCCGTACGGACCAAGGCGGAACGGACTCGCATGGCTGATGATCGGGACAGACAACAGGAGCGATCTGTACCGCCCCGAATAACCGGAAGGGGACAGAGACTCATGCGGGTCGTGCTTG
>DASSBQ010000256.1:0-9831 GCA_035698625.1 Nitrospiraceae bacterium | reverse complement strand
GTCGTCAGCCAAGGCGTCTCTTCTATTTCTCACCAGCTAAGGCGATCGGTGTACTTCGCGCATTTGCGGCCGAGGCGTGCTGATGTGTCGCGCGAAAGACCGAGGAGGTCCGACCGCCGAAGGCGGATCGGAAACCTCCACATTCTGATGTGGGGGATGGGGGGAACCGGACCCGGTCTTTCGCGCACTACAGCAGCTAGTCAAGGCTGCGGGGCGCGAAACCACCGATCGCCGATATCTTATTCACTCTGAATCGGAATATACAGCACCGTCCCCTGGCGGTTGATCAGCAGGAGTGCGAGATCGCTGGGCTTGAGCGGCTCTGCGAGGCGCTGGAAGGCATTAAAATTGGGGACGGGCTGGCGATTCAACTCAAGAATCAAATCACCCGGCTGGAGACCGGATACTTCGGCACTACTGCCTTCCTCGACATCTGTGACGACGATTCCGGAATTCGCCGAGAGTTCCATCTGCCGCGCCAAAGCCGGCGTCACATCGTCCACCATCACTCCGGACAACGGATGAGCCACTATACTCTCAGACGCCTCGACTTGCGCGCGTTTGTTCCGTTCGCGGGGCGCTTCCTGCACCACGAGCTCAGCCTGCATGATCCTCGCGTCGCGGACCACTTCCAGGCGATGCTTGCTTCCGATAGTCGCGACGGCGATCAAATTTTTTAAATGGCCGCTGTCCATGACATCGCGACCATCGAATCGCACCACCACATCGCCGCGTTTCAGACCGGCCCGCTCGGCGGAACCCTTGGCTTGAAGATCCGTCACGATGGAGCCTTTGACATCGGGCAACCGGAAGACCTTCGCCAATAACGGGCTGACATCCTGCGTGGAAGCTCCGAGAAATCCTCTGATCACGCGCCCGGTCTTGATCAGACTCTGCATCGCGGCGCGAGCCATGTTGCTGGGAATGGCAAACCCCACCCCGACGCTTCCGCCCGTCGGACTCGCAATCGCCGTGTTGATGCCCACTAACTCTCCATTGATGTTCACCAGCGCGCCTCCGCTATTGCCGGGATTAATCGGGGCATCGGTTTGAATGAAATCTTCAAAGTCAGCCACGCCGACATCGGCGCGACCGACCGCGCTGACGATTCCGAACGTCGCGGTCCGGCTCAATCCCAACGGATTGCCGATCGCCAACACAAAATCTCCCACCACCAAGGCGCTTGAATCTCCCCAGGAGACCGTCGGTAAACCGGTCGCATGGATCTTCACGACCGCCACATCCGTTTTGGGGTCCGTCGCCACCACACGGCCCTTGTATTGACGGCGGTCGGCAAGCACGACTTCGACATCAACCGCCTCGGCGACGACGTGATTATTGGTCACGATATAGCCGTCGGCGGTCACAATGACTCCGGATCCTTGGCCGTACTGCCGTCGTGGCGGCGCGTCCTTAAACATGCCGAACGGAAGCCCTTCATCGCTGAAAGCTTGATCGTGAACCATGACGGTCGAGGCGATGCTGACCACCGCCGGAATCACTTTGGCCGCCGTGGACCGAACTTGTGCCTGCAGATCCGCAGCAGCCGTTGCCGGCGTGGACCTTCCTTCCGCCTGCACCGGATGGACAGCGGCAGCCCACGAGAGAATGAGCGCCTGCGCAGCGGCCCACACAGGGAAAACAAGCCGGAACCGAGCGGTGGAATGACGTGTCATAGGTGATTCAGGAGATTGGAATCCCGACAACCTTATCACGCGGACCGCCGACTGCACACATAGAAGCTATAATTCGGCGGATCGCAGGCGTAACGCATTGGAAATAACGGAGACGGAACTGAAGGTCATGGCCGCGCTCGCGATCATGGGACTGAGTAAGAGGCCGGAAAACGGATAGAGCACGCCTGCCGCAATGGGTACGCCAAGCGCATTGTAAAGAAAGGCGAACAACAGGTTCTGGCGAATGTTCTTCATGGTTGCACGGCTCAGGCGGCGCGCCCTCACGATCGCGCGCAGATCCCCCTTCACGAGAACCATGTCGGCGCTCTCCATAGCCACGTCCGTTCCTGTTCCCATGGCCAGTCCGATGTCGGCTTGCGCCAGCGCCGGCGCATCGTTGATGCCGTCCCCTGCCATCGCCACCACATGGCCTTGCCCTTGTAGTTCCTTGATAATCCGCCCTTTGTCCTCGGGCCTCACCTGGGCTCGCACATCCGACAGTCCCAATTGCTTGGCGACTGCGCCGGCCGTAGCCGGGTGGTCGCCCGTCACCATGATCAGGGTCAACCCTTCATCCCGCAAAAGTTTGATGGCTTCCGGCGTTGTGGGTTTGATTGGATCGGCCACGGCCACGAGGCCGGCCGGATCTTTGTGGACGGCAACAAACATCGCCGTCGCCCCGGCACTGCGCAAGGACTCCGCCTGATGGATCAGTTGATCCAATGCGGACCCGCCTGCTCCGAGTTCTCGTAAAAATTCGGCCGTGCCAACGGCGACCATTCGGCCTTGCACCGTTCCCGTGACGCCCCTGCCGGTAAAAGATCGAAATTCGGACACCGGAGGAATATCGAGGCGTTGTCCGTGAGCGCCCTCGACAATCGCGGCAGCCAGGGGGTGTTCGCTTCCGCGTTCCACCGCGGCGGCTATTTGGAGCACCTCCTTCTCATTCCAGGGAGCTACCACCGATGTCTTGAGCAACCTCGGTCTTCCCTCGGTTAATGTCCCGGTCTTGTCAAACACCAACGTATCGACTTTTTCCATCGCCTCCAACGCCTCGGCTTTACGGATCAACACGCCCGCCGTCGCGCCGCGGCCGGTGCCGACCATAATCGACATCGGGGTCGCCAGCCCAAGCGCGCAGGGACAGGCGATAATCAACACCGCCACGGCATTCAAGAGCGCGTATGCCAGTCGTGGTTCGGGTCCCCAGAGCGCCCACGCCGCTCCGGTGAGCAGAGCAATCATCACGACAATCGGCACAAAATACCCGGCCACAACATCGGCAACCCGTTGGATCGGCGCGCGGCTGCGTTGCGCTTCTCCGACCATCCGTACGATCTGCGCCAGCAATGTTTCGTCCCCGACACGCTCGGCCGTCATGATAAAGCCGCCGGTCCCATTGATCGTTCCTCCGGCCACATGACTTCCGGCGCTTTTTTCAACCGGCACCGGCTCTCCCGTCACCATAGACTCGTCGACGACCGTGGAACCTTCGGCCAGAACTCCGTCCACCGGCACCCGCTCACCTGGGCGGACACGCAGGCGATGACCCACCTGCACGCGATCGAGCGGCACATCCTCTTCTCGTCCATCGTCATGTAGAAGCCGCGCGATTTTGGGAGCGAGCCCGAGCAGCGCCCTGATGGCCCCGGACGTTCGGCCCCTGGCTCGCAGTTCCAAGACCTGCCCCAGCAACACCAGCACCGTGATCACTGCAGCCGCCTCGAAGTACACGGGGATAGACCCGTTGGGCTGGTGAAAGGACGCAGGGATTAGATTCGGGAACAGCGTGGCGATGGCACTGTATCCATAGGCCGCCGCCGTGCCGATCGCGATGAGAGTGAACATATTCGGGCTGCGATGAACGATGGAGTTCCATCCTCGCTGGAAAAACGGCCACCCACCCCAGAGAACGACCGGAGTCGAGAGGATGAACTGCACCCAGGCGGACCCATAGTCGGAGAGCACATGCTGCACCGGATGCCCGGGCAGCATGTGCGACATGCCCAAGATGAAAACTATGAGCGTCGGGCCGAGACTCCACCAGAACCGCCTCGACATGTCCGTCAACTCCGGGTTCGCTTCTTCTTTCACGGAGACAGTTCTCGGTTCCAAGGCCATGCCGCAGATGGGGCAACTTCCCGGTTCGGATTGGACGATCTCTGGGTGCATCGGACAGGTGTATTCCGTTTTGCTGCTTTCCAACGGCTGGGCCGGTTCCAACGCCATTCCGCACTTGGGACAGGGCGCCGGCTTGTCTTCCGAGACTTCCGGACACATGGGGCACACGTATGTAGTTGCCTTGCGTCCCGCCGCGGCAGGCGCTGCCATCGCTTTCTTAGCTGTGCCGGATAGATACGAAGCCGGATCTTTTTGGAAGCGCTGCAGGCAACTGGTGGAGCAGAACCAATAGGTCTTGCCTTGATAGCGGTAGGACCCCGCGGCGGTCTCCGGCTGCACCGTCATCCCACAAACCGGGTCGATCTCCGCCTGGGAGTGACCTTCGATCCCTCGCGCCTGTGCCATGGGAAGCGGCTTCAGGAGGACGGTCACCGGCTCGTGCATATTGCCGGCCGACGGCCCTGACGCCAAATATTGCTCGGGCGCGCCTCGAAATTTCTCCAGGCAAGCCTGGCTGCAGAAATAGTACGTTCTGCCTCCGTGTTGATAGGACCCGGCGGCCGATTCGGGATGGACCGTCATGCCGCATACCGGATCGACCTCGCCTGCAGTCGGCCGAGGAGAGGCAGGCGCGTTCACCATTGCAAGCGGCTGGCGCGCGGAGGACTCTTTTTTTTCCGTTACCGATGAGGCCTTCGCATAGCGTGCAGGATCGTCGCGAAACTTATCGAGACAGTGCCGGCTACAAAACCAGAAGGTCTTCCCTTCATAATCGTAGCGTCCCGCCGCCGTCGCCGGGTCTACCGTCATGCCGCAAATGGGATCAATCGCCATGGTCACTCGTGAGAGATAAGAGAAGTAGGAGTGAGGACGCCCTCCTTACGGACGTTTCCCGTCTGCATCCAAGATGCTTTGGATGATCACCTTGAGGTTGTCGGGATCGATTTGTTCGACCTTGATATTGCCATCCAACAGAACCGTCGGGGTTTGCTGAACCTTGATTCGATCTCCCCATTTTCGCCCCTCTTCAAAGGCCTTCGCCGGCTTGGCGCTCTCCAATCCTTCTTCAAAGGCTTTCGGATCCAAGCCGACCTCTCGAATCAATGCCTGGCGCAGCGTGCGGTCTAGAATGCCGGTCACCTTGTCCTTGTGAATCGTGCGGAATAACACCCGCTTCATCTCGTTACCCTTGCCCATGATCTTGGCTTGTTCATACATATCGAACGCGGTCGGCAATTTGCCCGCGATGACCGGATACCCGACCATCGTTACCTCGAGCTTTTTCCCGAACTCCTTTTCCAGGATCTGCAATCCTTCCCCATCGAACCGATGGCAATGGGGACAGTAGAAATCTGCGAATTCAATGAGTTTCACTTTGCCTGGCTGATGAGTCGACGGCTCGTCCTTTAAGAGTTCGAAATTTCCTTTGAGTTCCGGCTTGGCGGCGCCGGCTGCCGCCGAGAGAGCCAATAGGCCGACTACGGCAAAGATCAGGACCCTCCGGCTTCTGCTGCACCATCCCATCATAGACTCCGCTCCTTTCTTTGCTCACATGACAGATCAGTACACAAGACTTCCGGCATTATAGTCAATGCCGACCAGTTTGTATGTCTGCTATAATCCACCGTGGTCATGACCTGTTCTAGATTCGGCATGCTGGTACTCATTCTAGCCTTGGCCGGCTGCTCGACCATGTCGGAATCGCCGAATGACTCCAGTCAAATTCCGTTCACACAGATCAAGACCTCGCCGGACTCATTCAAAGGACAGACCGTCGTCGTAGGTGGTGAAGTGCTCGCGGCAAAACGCTTGAAGGACGCGACCCGGATTGAAGTCTTACAGCTTCCGCTGAGTGATTCGCAAGTGCCGACCGGCGACCTGACGCAGTCTCAGGGACGGTTTCTTGCGCTGCAGCGGGAGTTTCTTGATCCTGCCACTATTCCGCACGGAACTCGTCTCACCGTAACGGGTGAAGTGACAGGCTCTCAAACGATGCCCTTGGATGAGACGGAGTATACCTATCCGGTCATTGAGGTCAGAGATATCAAGGTCTGGCCGCAGATGGCCGAGGCGCCCTTGTACCCCTATCGTCCCTATCCCTACTACTATCCATACTGGGGACCGATGTGGGGTCCCTACTGGCGCCCATATCCCTATTGGTAATCGACGCCTACCGCATTCGGCACGAATGTTCCGGGCAGGCCCTTCCTATTCCGGTCCCTGCGTATTCAACCGATCGGTCACTGATTTCCCTGGGTCGCTACCTCCGCATGGGCGAGCGCTTCCTCCGCATGCTTGACCGCTTCCTTCGCGTGCTCCAATGCTTCTTTGGCATGTGGATCGGCGCTGGCCTTCACGGATTCCTCCAGATGTTTGATCGCTTGCTTTTCGTGCGCAATGCCTTCCTTGGCATGCTTGATGATTTTTTTCACATGATCCTGTTCTTCAGCCGCCGGGACGCTATTCACCGATATGAGGAAACATAGAAAAGAGACCCCTAACACAGTCGGGATGGCATGTAGCATGGCGCTTCTCCTTTGAGGCAATGTCATGCACGAAAAGACATTCATCAAGATATCAGGCAGAGGCCACCGCCGACCAGCCATAGGTGGACCGTCCATCGACTGATGGACAGGCATTCGGCTTTGCTTCCTCCACGCAACAGTGTCTTGTCCATTGCCGTTCTCCTTATCGGGCAGGAAAGGACCGCGACGACGACGATCCTGCGCGACCCCATCAGAATAATCCCAAGGTCACACCCGCATAGAATGCCCGGCCGTAGCCGGAGAAAAAGAGCGTCTTGCTGGCATCCGGCGTGCTGTCGGCGACGACATTGCCGGAGGCCGCATAGGTCTTGTCCGCGATATTGTCCAATTGGGCGAAGAACTTCGCAAAGCGGATATATTTGTTGTTCGGAAACTCGACGTTCTTGTGAATGTTGGCCGACAGGAGCCAATAGGCCGGGATGCCGACCGTGTTATTGTTGTTCAAGAAGTAGCTGTTCAGGTAGCTCACTTCGAACCATCCGCCCCAGCCGGACGCCCAGTGATCATATTCTTGCTTGAGGTTCAACACGTCGGTCGGCACGTTGGGGACGACTTTGCCGTCCCGCACGAAGGTGGTCGGCACGCCACCGACAAGGAACTGATCGCTAAAATTGACGTATTTGGCGTCGATGTGCGTATACGCGCCCGAGAAACGCAAGCCCTCCAACGGCCGCCAGTCATAGAACAGTTCAATGCCTCGGTACTGAGAAGAATCGGCATTGATCGAGGCCGTGCCGCCGGTATTCGATACGACCTGCGAAATGATTTCATCCTTGAAGAACACCATGAAGGCGGCAAGTTCGATTGAGAAGGTCTTGTGCAGCCTCGATGCCGTGCCAATTTCCACATTCAGATTTTTTTGAGGCTTCAGGTCAAAATTCGTCCCGGCCAACCCTGTGAATGGGTTTGTCGTGAGATTGCTGAAGCCCGGAATGCCGTATCCGGTCGAACCCCGGATCCAATGGCGATAGCCGTCGGCCGGTCGCCAGGTGAGCGACATTTCCGGCGCCCAGTTGGTAAACGTGCGATCAGCGCCGGGACGGCCTGAGACGGCGCCGTCCGTATAATTGATCGTCTGCACGCTGACCATTGATTGCTCAAAGCCGAGTCCGGCCGCGAGGGTCCATGTGGGAATGAATTCAAGCTCCTCCCGTATCCGTCCCCCGATGTTTCTGATTGTCCCGCGATTATTCTGCAACAATGCTCCGCGGGTGCCGAAGAAGTCGCCGAGGTTGGCGAAGGTCTGTCCTTCCTGCTCCATGTTATTGACAAAGAAGCCGACCTTACTCCGTAGCGGCATCTCAAACAGCCGTCCGTCGTGCACGAGATCCGCATAACTCTTGTAATTCGGATTGACGTTGTCGAAGATCTGAGTAAAGGTTTGATTGATGTCCTTCACGTCGTAATCCGCCTCGAGGGTAAACACAGTATTGGCGTTGATTTGACGCTCGTACATCCCGCCGATGATCGTTCGCCGATCCAGCCGCCGTTGCGCCAGTCTGACTGCGTCCGTCGCGGCATTGATGCCGCCGGCCTGTCTCGGATCGTTATTGAATTGCGAGAGAGTGAGCCGCGTGGGCACATTCGTGTTCAGCCAATTGGTGATGGCCTTGAAATACAGGTTCTGCTTGTCATCGACCTTGACGCGGAAATTGAAGTTTAATGTTTGTGTATTGTAATCGCTGTGACGGATGAATCCGTCTTCGATCACATTACTGGCGAACAGAGAGATATCGACGTTGGTGTATTGCTTGCCGACGGCGAACGCATACTTTTGGTAACCGTATGATCCTCCACTAAAGAATGACTCGAGACCATTGATGTCGCTGCCTCGCCTCGTTCGGAATTGCACCATCCCGCCCAACGCGTAATTGTCATACAGAGAAGAGGAAGCGCCCCGCGTCACTTCCACGCTGCGCATAAACCAAGGATCTTGCATGTCGAGACGCGACAACCCGTCGGACTGCGTTTGCACGAATCCGTCTTCATAGATCTTGAGGTCCCGAACGGCGAACGACGTTTTGACGCCGGACCCGCGAATGGAGATGCTGAAATCGCGCGGGCCGTTGGCCTGACGCAGGACCACGCCGGGCAACGATTCCATCGCTTCCTTCATCGTCCTGGTCGGTTGCGAATCGGTCTCGGACCGCGGCGTCGCGGAGAACGAAATGCCTTCCGGCCGTCGCTGCACATGTTCGCTGACAATGCTGACATCGGCCAATTCGTAATGCGGCGCCTCCTCAGGCGCCTGAGGCTCCGTCTTCTCGACGATCGGACTCGAGGGCGGAGTTTCTTCCGGAGCCGCCGGTTCTGACTCTTCCAATTGATCGAGCTCATTGAGGATCTTCTGCAGCTGCTCGCGTAATTGTCGCTCACGCTGCGCCTTATCTCCCGCCGCCGGTGTCGTCCCTTGCTGCGCGGAGGCCGGTGGCGGGATAAGCAACATGAACAGTGCGAAGGCGAGACTACCCATTGCACTGAGACCGGGCACAAACCTCGACACACACATATGCATCCTCCTGAGGCTCACGCGAGCCGCACAGATATCCACTCCTTTTCCCCCGACACGGAAGAAGAGGGCCCACAGACGTGATATGAAAAAGGAGATCTACAGTACGGAGAATGACGGAGGAGGGCCGCGGGAAGCCTGGAACTGCCCGGATCGGGAAGGCATGATGAGCGCTTGCTTCAGGTGCACGGCGCTGACCGTTACACCGGATTGCAATGGGATTCCGGTCGAGATCAATCCCACTGTGGGACTGGCATGGCAGACCCATGCGCACACACTCGAATGCGAGGGACTCCCGCCATGATGATGTCCGGCGGGATGTCGGTCCGCTGAGTCGATAGAGCAGACCATCGGGACGAGAGTCAGAGAAAGATAAGCGGCCGCAAGCAGCAGACCGCTGCCGAGAAAAGGCTTCCTCACTCGGGGCGCTCCATGAACCGGCGCATCAACGCCACCGCGTCGGGGCTGTCCCATTCCCGAGGTCCCACGGCCCGGCCGAGGAGTGTTCCGTCTCGGTTGATAATGATCGTCGTGGGAAGCGCACGGACCATGTAGGCGCGGGACACTTCCTGATTCTCATCGAACAGCACCGGAAGGTGCACATCCAGGTTACGCAGAAAGTGTCCGATGCCCTCCCGTTGCAGATCCGTCGTGACCGTCAGCAACGCGAATTTATCTTGATCGAGACTCTTCCGAAGCCGGTCGAGCGCCGGCATTTCATCTTTGCATGGACCGCACCATGTGGCCCAAAAATTGAGCACGACAACTTTTCCGGCAAACTCATTCGAAGCAACATGGCGGCCGTCAAGCGCCGACATCTCAAACGGCGCGGCAGCCGTACCGGCGGGCACCGCCCCGATCTTGAGCTTCTTGAAGGAGTCATCCGCGGAAAATGCAGCCGTACCGACCGCGAGACAGATGACAACCAGGAGTGCGGGCACACTGACGGACGGAATTCTGAAATACCGGTCCTCCGGTT